>JBDKRF010000294.1:0-2615 GCA_039683525.1 Clostridiaceae bacterium | reverse complement strand
GAATCTCCTTTGTATTCCGGAGACGATGCCGCAGAGCGCCGTGCAGGCGATTCTCGCGGGCGGCTACAGCAAGGTCTTCGAGGCGGGCGCGATCATCACGGGCGGACACAGCATCTTCGATGACGTGCCGAAATACGGCCTTTCCGTCACGGGATTTGTGCATCCTGATAAGTTTTATAAACACCTCGGCGCGCGCGAAGGCGACGTGCTGTTTCTGACAAAGCCGCTTGGCGTAGGCATCCTGACCACGGCTCAGAAGGCGGAACTGCTGGAGCCGGGGGAGATTGACCGCGCAATTGCGCTCATGACTACGCTCAACAAGAGCGCGCGGGACTGTGCGGTCAACTATCGCGTACACGCCTGTACGGACGTCACAGGCTTTTCCCTGATGGGACACATGCTGGAGATGATGCTAGGATCGGACACGTCCGCGCGCGTGGAGACAGGAGCGATCGATTTTTTGCCGCGCGTGCTGGAGTTCGCGAACATGGGGCTCCTACCCGCGGGCGTTTATCGCAACCGAAACTATGCCGAGCCGTTCGTAGACGAAGGCAGCCTCCCGCTCAAGGTGCGGGATGCGCTTTTCGACCCGCAAACGTCGGGCGGATTGCTGCTTTCGGTCGATCCGAAGGATGCGGATGCGTTAGAGCGGGATTTGCGCGCGAGCGTACCCAGCGCGCAGCGCATCGGAACGGTCATCGCAAAATCTGACAAGTCCATCTATCTGGTATAGCATCGCAGAAATTAAAGCCCGCCGGGTTTCCGGTGGGCTTTTTGCTACGCAGATCAGTCCAGTATCTTTTTTAGCGCTTGAAGCGTAAGATCGATCTCTTCGTGCGTATTGGTGCTGTTGAACGAGAAGCGTACCGTGCCCTGCGGAAATGTTCCATAGGTCTTGTGCGCGTTTGGCGCGCAATGCAGGCCGCAGCGTGTCAGGATGCAGTATTCCGTTGCGAGTAGGTCTGCAACCTCCGCGTTATCGCGTCGCGTGGTAAAGTCAACGGAGACCAGCCCGACCTTGCGGGCAAGATCACGCGTGCCAAGAATCCATATGCCGGATATCTCGTCCAGACCGGACAAAAACTGCTGAAGCAATGCTGTTTCGCGTTCTTGCCGGAAGGCGAGACCATCCCGCTCCAACTCACAGAGCGCGGCGTGCAGACCGTAGATGCCCGCAAGATTCGGTGTACCGCTCTCGAAGCGATCCGGCATGTAGACGGGCTGGATTTCGGTGTGGGAGTCGCTGCCTGTGCCGCCAGTGATGAGCGGATCGAGGGCTTTTGCAAATTCTTTCGTGAGCAGCAGCGCGCCGATTCCGCTAGGCCCACGCAATCCCTTGTGAGAGGGCACGCAGAGTGCGTCGACGTGGAGTTTCTTCGCATCGATCGGGAGATGTCCTGCGGTTTGCGCCGCATCGACGGCGAAGAAGATACCCGCGTCGCGGCAGAGTTTGCCTGCGCGATCCAGCGACAGCACCGTACCGCTGACGTTTGACGCGTGCGTGAGCAGCATCAATCTTGTGTTCGGGCGGATCAAACGCCGCGCGGCATCAAGGTCAAGCTCATCATCCTGTGTCAACGGGATGCGATCGAACGAAACACCGTGCTCCAGCAATTGCGTGAGCGGGCGCATAACGCCGTTGTGCTCCAATGGACTGACCAACACATGGTCTCCGGGACGCAGAAGCCCCTTGAGCACCATATTGAGGGAAAAGGTCTGTCCGGGCGTGAAGATCACATGTGTTGGATCAGGGCATCCAAAGAGCGCACAGAGCTTCTCCCGCGTTTCCAGCACACGCATAGCGGCATCCATCGCTGGCGCGTAGGTTGAGCGGTTCACGTTCGCGCAGACCTCATCGATATAAAACCGCATCGCCTCACCGACGCCCTCTGCCTTTGGTCGCGAGGTTGCGGCTTGATCCAAATAAATTGCACGTGCAGATAAAAATTCTTGAGACATTTGCGTTATCCTCACTTGCGTATAACGGATTTCTATGTTAGAGTATATCCGATCGTGAGCGGAGAAACAAGACCGCCATCTGAAAAATAGGCAATCGAAAAACCGAGAAACAAAAATTGTGGGGAATTCTATATTCGGGTAAGAAATTTGCGCCGTACTTGGTTTTGTATTGTCTTTTTTCACGATTCGACAGTGTTCAAGAAGGGATGAAAGAGAAAGAATGAGAAAACGGAATTTTTGGGTAATCCTAACAGGCGTAGTGATCGGAATAGCCGCTCTCGCGCTCACAGCACTTGGCAACCCCGGTAACATGGGCTTTTGCATCGCCTGCTTCATAAGAGACACCTCCGGCGCATTGAAGCTGCATTCGGCAGAAGTGGTGCAATACGTTCGCCCGGAGATCGTCGGTATGATCGTCGGCTCGATGATCATCGCAATGCTGACACGTGAGTTTAAGCCGCGGGGAGGTTCTTCGCCCATGACGCGGTTTGTCATCGCGGTTGTCGTTATGGTCGGCGCGCTGATGTTCCTTGGTTGTCCGCTTCGCATGATGCTCCGCGTTGGCGGCGGTGACCTCAATGCGCTGATCGGCCTCGTTGGTTTTATCGCGGGCATTTTTGTCGGTACTCTTTGGATGCGCGGCGGCTTTACCCTCA
>JBDKRF010000293.1:0-12497 GCA_039683525.1 Clostridiaceae bacterium | reverse complement strand
GCTACGCGTTCCGCGCGGCAAGGGCAGAATTCGCGTGACCTGCACCAATTGCGGAAACGTGTTTGAAACGCGCAGCTAATGCATGCGCCTCGAAAAATACGCGCAATTTCAGCAAAATTGCGTTGTAAAAACACTTTCTTTTTTCCGGAATCATGATATACTAGTAAAAAGCTAGTGATTAAAAACAGCGATAACAACAATTTTGGAGGACGATACAAATGCAGGCAACGAAAGATATGCTCATTCAGCAGGTGATTGAGCTGGACGAAGGCACCGCGGACATTCTGATGAATGCGGGCATGCACTGCCTCGGTTGCGCGATGGCGCACGGCGAGAGCATTGAGCAGGCTTGCGCGGTGCACGGAATCAATTCCGACGCGCTCATCGGCGAGATCAACACGTATCTTGCCGGCAAGTAACACGGCGAAACACAACAACGAGCAAACCTGCCGCGGAATCATCCCCGCGGCTTTTTTGCGCCATTTTACGCGGGAATAGGGACTAGTTTCACATTCGTTCACATCCTCGACGGAAAAAAGGCATTCTCACAAGTGCCGCGGCATGATACAATGTTCAGCGGATGCAGAAAGGATGCGGCATATGTTTGGCTATATCCGTCCGCTCGAGTGCGAACTCAAGGTGCGGGAACAGGCGGAATACCGCGGAATTTATTGCGGACTTTGCAAGAGCATCGGCAGGCGTTACGGTCAACCGGAGCGCCTGACGCTGAGCTACGACTGCGCGTTTCTAGCGCTCACACTCTTTGCGATCAATGGCGACGTGAAGCTTTCACGCGGCAACTGCGGCCCGCGCGTCTACCGCGGCAAGCGGCCGATTGCGGACGCCTCGCCTACGCTCGACTACGCGGCGGATGTCAACGTATTACTTGCGTGGCATAAAGCTGCGGATGACGTAGCAGACGACAAGAGCGCAAAGGCTGCCGCGGCTCGCCTCGCGCTGAGCCGCGCTTACCGGAAAGCTGTCCGCGCCAACCCGGCGCTGGATCAAGAAATCCGCACGAGCATGGCAGACTTACATGAACTGGAGCGGGAGGGTTGCGCTTCGCTCGATGAGCCGAGCAACGCCTTTGGCAGGCTGCTTGCCTCCGTGATCCTCAACGCGCCGACACTGCCAGACGGCGAACGAAAAGCCGCGCAGTGGATGTATTATAACCTCGGCAAATGGGTGTATCTGATCGACGCCTGGGACGACCGGAAAAAGGATGAGGAACGCAAGCGGTATAATCCGTTTCTGCGCGCCGGAATCGATCGGGAACAAGCGACGTTTATGCTCAATATCACGCTGAACGAGTCAAAAAAGGCGTATGACCTTATGACGCTCAAGGCACCCGGCGGCGTATTGGAAAATATCATGTTATTGGGACTAGTGCATACGCAGGAGCGTGTGCTTTCGGGACAGGAAGGCTGCACGGCGTAGAAGACCGCGACGCAGAAGGATGAAGGAGACAAGGAATGAACCCCTACAAAGTGCTTGGTGTGAGCGAAAATGCTTCGCAGGAGGAGATTCGCGCAGCATACTTAGAGCTGGTGAAGAAATACCATCCTGATAAATATACGGATAATCCGCTCAAGGAACTGGCTGGCGAGAAACTCAAGGAGATCAATCAAGCCTACGAGATGCTCACAAAGAAGCAGTCTACGACCAGCGGCTCTTCCGGCTACGGTTCGTCATCCTCAGGTACATACGGCTCCTACAAAGCGGGCCGACCGTCTTCCCGACCGGGCGGCACCGCGTACAGCGGCCCGTTTGCGGCGGAGTTTGCGCGCGCGCGCTCCTTCATCAACCAGAATAACCTTGATGCCGCACAGGCAGTGTTAAACAGCGTCACCGTTCATAACGCGGAGTGGAACTATCTCAGCGGTGTGATCTTCCTGCGGCAGGGGTCCTATCAGCGCGCGATGGAATGCTTTGGTCGCGCATATGACGCGGAGCCGGATAATCCCGAGTACCGCAACGCATATCTTTCGCTGAACAATTCCGGCCGCGCATACCAGCGTAATACGAACGGAAACATGGACGCCTCGCCCTGCTGTGACGTTTGCAGTGCGCTGATGTGCCTCAACTGCTGCTGCGGTGGGGACTGCTGCTAAAGCGAATAGAATCATAGAATCAAAAAATGCCGCGTAAGCGGCATTTTCAGATTCAGAGGGTAAAATCAGGCTTCGACGGCGTCGATGACGAGATCGCATTGCTCCGGGATGTTGAGTGTCTGGAAATACCGGTTTTCCAGCGGAATCCAGCGCTCCTGAAACATCTTCAGCGCGTCCGCGCCGTTTCGCGCGAGAATTCGGGTTTCCTGCAACGCAGGATCGATGCGGCAAAAGATCTTGAGATCATAGTAGCCGAACAGCAGTGGATGCAGACTGTAGGCACCCTCGATGATTGTAACCCGTTTCGAGAAAACGGTAATCGGGGTAAGAAGCATATCCGCATGACAATCATACTTTTGCACATGCGCGGTTTCACCGCGGGAAACGGGCAGCAAAACTTCGGCTAAAAACCGCTCTGCGTCAACATTTCCGCCGGGCTGGCTGAGCCGCTGCTGCGTGCGCATATGCGGTTGGAGAAAATAGTCGTCCAGATGAAACACGCTTGCATCGAGCACGTCGCCGAGGCGGTTTGCCATCGTCGTCTTGCCCGCGCAGCAGTTACCGTCGATGGCGATGCACACGCGCTCTCGCGATTGCAACAGCTGGCTGACGCGCGAAACAATCGCGGATTCGGCTTCAATTGATGTAAGGAATCGGGTTGACTGGGGCATTGAATTCTCCCTGTGCTTGTACTATCGCCGGAAGCGATCAGAGCTCGATTTGTATTATAACACAAAAAGCATTCCCTTACGATTCTTGAAAGAACTCGGACGAAAACGAGGAGTACATTATGATATTGGAGACGGAGCGACTATTGCTGCGCGAGATGACGCAGGAGGATTACCCGGCGCTCGCCGCGGTTTTGCAGGATCGGGAGGCGATGTTTGCCTATGAGCACGCGTTTTCCGACGCGGAGACGCAGGCCTGGCTCGACCGGATGCTGGAGCGGTACCGGACGGATGGCTTCGGTCTGTGGGCGGTGTTGCTGAAAGCGACAGGCGAGATGATCGGCCAGTGCGGCTGACACGGCAGCGCGTGCCGGAAGGCGAGGTGCTGGAGATCGGCTACCTCTTTCAGCGCGGGTATTGGAAGCAGGGCTATGCCATTGAGGCGGCTCGCGCCTGCAAAGCATACGCGTTTGAAACGCTGCGTGCTAACGAGGTGTTCTCCATCGTGCGCGACAACAACATCGCGTCGATGAACGTAGCCATCCGAAACGGGATGACCATCCGCTGCCGATTTATCAAGCATTACTATGATATGGATATGCCGCATTACGCGTTCTCAATAAGCAAAGAACGCTATCTGGCGGAGAAATAAAAAACCGCCCGCAAGGACTGCGGACGGAAGAGAGGTAACAATCGATCACTAGAAACCAAGTACCAGATGGTTTCTCAGGCGTAGCCAACGCACCGCGCCATCGACCGGCGGACGGTCATTGACGCGCAACACGAAGCTTTTCCCCTTGCGGCGGAAGAGCTCGTATTCAATCATGCGGCGATATGCGGGCGGCGCTACCGCGGTCATGATCGAGCCGGAAAGCGCGACCTGAACCGTCGGTTTGAGCTGGAGCGCTTCCGATACCGCGATGATGCAGTCTGCGGCGTGGCTCGCGGCGCGCGCGGCATAACGAAGGGCGATCTCATCGCCCGTTTCCACGGCGGTGAAGAAGAGCCCGATCAACTGACGCGCGGCTTCCTCGTTTTGTATGCGTGCGGCGGAGGAGAGAAACGCTTCCGACGACTTGATGTCAAACAGCGTGAAATACGCATCTTTGAGTGCGGTATAAGGCTTTTCGAAAAACAGATGGCGATAGACACAGCGGTAAACAAATGCCGCGATGTCGAATCCGCCGCCGGTGTCTCCGCTGAGGATGCCGATTCCGCCGAATTGTGCGCGCTCGCCTTCGGAGTTCATCCCCGCGCAGGTGACGCCGGAACCCGCGGAATAGCAGATGCCAACGCCGTTTTCGATGCCAGCCATCACGCCGAGATACCCGTCGTTGCAGATGAAGCTGTGCCGAAGCCCGCGCGTACCGAGCGCTTGCTGCAGCGCGGCTGCTTGCTCCGGATAATCTGCGCCGGCAAGGCCAAGCACCGCATCGGCAACCTGACTCAGTTGGTAGCCTTGCGCCTCCAGTATCTCTTCCATATCGCCAATCAACAGTTCCGCTGCACCATCGAATCCGCCGGGCAGAGTTTCGTGGTTGCTTGCGCCTGAGCGACGCGTGGCGACCACCGCGCCGGATGCATCGAGCAGGCGATATTCGGTTTTTGAGTTTCCGCCGTCAACGGCCAGATAGCAGCGTTTTTCGTCCATGTTTGTAGTTCCTTACAGCGATATGATACACAAAAGAGCGGCGGAGGTGCGCGTGAGGAAAAGTCTTGTGAGACGGTATTACGAGTGTTTGTAACGTGACTGAAAACCGCATTTGCGCGGCATTACGAATTACTGCGGGAAGAAGCGGGGCAGAAGCGAGCGATTTTGTTCTAGCATCTCCTCGAGACACGGAAGTGCCCTGTCCAGATCGGCCGTGATGGGATTGCAGGCCAACGCGCGCAGCGCGATTTGGCGGTCTCCCGTCATCGCCGCCTGTACGGTGAGCGTTTCATATGCCTTGACGCTGATCAACAGCGAACGCAGCGCCTCGGAAGGCGAAACGGTCAACGGGACACGGCGGAGGCTGCCTTTTTCGACATAGCAGCACGTCTCGATCACGCTGTTGTCGGGCAGGAAGTCAATCACGCCGCGGTTTTGCACATCGACGACATGATAGCCCGGTTCCACGCCGGAAAGCGACGCGATCAACGCAATCGCCGCCTCGGAATACAGGTGTCCGCCGCGCTCCGCCAACATGGGCGGTACGGTGCGGTTCCGTTCGTCGGCATAATACGAAAGCAAACGGGTTTCGATATCGACACAGGCTTCACCGCGGGTTTGCGGGGCTGCCTTCTGTTCTTTGAGTTTTCGATCGTGATAAAAGAAATATTGCAGATAGTCATTTGGAATTGCTTGTAGCAGATCGATGATCGGGCGGTAATTCTGAATCCAGGCATCTTGTTCGGACGCGACGGCGAGCATACGCGGGTCCAGCATGCGCGGAAGCACGTTCTCGCCGCCCGCATGCACCGCGGTCACCGCGCCACAATGGTTGAGGGACACAGTTTCAAGGCGCACCTGATCCATCGGAAGTTGTAATAGCTTTGCAACGCGCTCCTGCGTACCGATCGGCAGGTTGCAAAGGCCGACCGCTTTTACGTTGGTATGATTCAGCAGAAACTCAGTCACGATGCCGGAAGGATTGGAAAAATTGATCAGCCAGGCTTCGGGCGCAACCTGCTCAAGCGTTTTTGCGATGCGCTCGATCTGCGGGATGGTGCGCAGCGCGTTGGTAAAGCCGCCGATGCCGGTCGTCTCCTGACCGATGAAGTCAAAGCCGAGTGGAATCTTTTCGTCACGAATGCGCGCTTCCAGCCTGCCTGCGCGAATTTGCGTGACCACGAAATCTGCGCCTTCGAGCGCGCGCGGCAAATCAGTTGTTCGCATGATACGCGGCTCCATGCCGTTTTCCAGCAGAACACGCTCGCAGAAATCGCCAACGATACTCAGCCGGGATTCGTCGATGTCGATCAGGCGAAGCTCGTCCAGCGTGATCTTATCTTTTCTGCGGATGAGCCCCTGCATCAACTCCGGACAATATGAACTGCCCGCGCCGACGATTGCAAGTTTGATACCCATTTGCCGCCTCCTATAAAGATAAGAAAAGATGATCCGCTTCCGTGTGACAACGCGAAGCCGTTTCGCTGCGCGAATCGCCCGACGAACCTTGTTCAGTATAGCACAATTCAAATTTCCAGTGCCATCTTTCTGTAAAAAAATACATTGTAATTTCATCCAAACATGTAACAAATCGGATCGTAAGAGTTTGGATATCGCAAAATGAATTATGCGTGAAAAGACAGACAAAAACGGAGAAAGATAGATGTTTACAGTGTTACGTCGTAACAGCGCGCCTAAATGCCGCATGATCTTGTGACAGAATACAGTGGATTTAAACGTTGCTACGCGTAACAAGCGGGGAGTCACTTGTATAGATGACATCAATACGAGCGCGGATTCCGTTCTGTTTTTGCGCGGCGAACGGACTCGCTCAGCGCAATCGATTGCGCTCGTGGTCACAAAAAGAATTGTGTTTCCATTGGAATCGCATGTTGGATCACAAAAAAAATCTGTCAGGCGTACAGTTTGAGAAAATATCAAAAGAAACAAAAAACAATTACAAATGAAACATAAAAACCGATAAATACTGTCAATGACAAAAAAATGTTTTAATTTTTCTTAATTCTGGCTCTTTTCTTCTGTCCAGAAGTATAGTAAAATAGTTTATACGGTTCTTCCGAGTACCAGTGAGGACAGAGCTGAGAGCGCAGGGAAAATACCGCGCGCTGACCCCGTGGAACTGCTAAAATTTCACCCAAAGCAGCCACTGTTAAAATTAGTTGGAGGAGAGAGAACAATATGGACATTGGAGCAAGCATCAAGAGACTCCGGAAATCCCATGGAGAGACGCAACAGCAGCTTGGCGAATCTGTCGGCGTCGTGCAGCAGTCGGTTGCCGCATGGGAATCCAATCGTTGCATGCCGGATATCGCATCCCTGGTTGCGATCGCGACACATTACAACACCTCGACCGACAGCATTCTCGGTTTGACCGAGGAGCCAAGCTATCTGTTCGACACGGAAGGCATGCAATCGTACCGTAACGATGTAGCACTGGCCGACCGTCTGCCGGGCGACATTCGCGAAGGCGTGCTGGCGCTGATCCGCCTCGAGCGCGTCAAATACGGCCGCTGAAACAAGATTGCCCTCCACCGGCCCGGGAGGAGGGAACCAACCAACTACAAGCGATACCCGAAGGTCATTGGCAGGGAACAGACACGAAGCAAACTTCCGTCACAGGAGCGTTTGAACGCGATTGTTCCCTGTTTGTCGTTTTGGGGCAGGGGGCTGGGCCCAACAGGAGTATACTGCATACAAACATACATTATGCAAAAGGGTTGCATCGTGCGAAACTATCATATATAATGCACGTAGACCGTTCTTGTGTTCAACTCTCAATCATTATGAGGTGAATTATGGATTACAAAGCCATAGCGGAGCAGGTGGGGCCGCGCATCGGCGCCACGCAGGAGTGGATTTTTCACGTTCTGCGCGAGGGCATTATCAGCGGCAAGCTGCCGGGAGGAATGCAACTCAAGCAAGACGAGATATCCGCAGCGCTCAACGTCAGCCACATTCCGGTGCGTGAAGCACTCAGAAGACTCGAGGCGCAGGGGCTTGTTCGCATCCACGCAAACCGCGGCGCCGCGGTAACGGAGCTCACCCGCAGCGAACTATTGGACATGATGGAAGTGCGCGCGACGCTCTCCGTCATGATGATGCGAAACAGCGCGCCGATGCTGACGCGGACAGACTTTGATGCGCTGGATGAGATCGTACGCCAGCAGCGGGAAACTTCTGTAGAAGAAATCGTGCGCTCGGAAGAACTCAACTACAAGTTCCATGAAATTCTAACCTCTCACGCGAAAAACTCGATGGCGAATTTGCTGCTCGAGTTGGTACATGCAAACATCGACCGTTATCTGCGCGCAAGTTTTTATGGAACGCCGCAAACGCGCGAGGTATCGATCAATGAGCACGAGGCAATCATCATGACCTGCCGTGAGGGAGATTTTGAAAGCGCCTGTAACCTGCTGCGCGATCATATCCTCAACGCAAAGCAATTTATTCCGAATTCGATGAAGTAAGATTTCCCAACACAAAAACAGGCTCGAATACGAGCCTGTTTTTTTGCGCGGACGATCTGTTGTATTCCGATCCCTCCGGATGCGCTATATATAAGGAAGAGAAATCCGAAGGACGAGTTTTCGAGATGAAATGACGGATTAATGAATATAGAAGAACGGAGAAGTGCGCATTTGCGGTGTTGCACCCTGCAAAAAAGTGTGATATACTCCTCAGGCGTGAAAAAGCGCAAAAAACGCTGGATTTGTTAAAAATCGGACGTAAAATTGTGCCAAACGCTGAAAACACCTTTCCAAGCCTGAAAATGCCCGATTGCGGGCAAACCTTGCAAGACAACAACGCAAAAATTGTTGCCGGATTTCTTAAAATTCTTCTTGCAATCCCTATCTAGACCGTGTAAAATAAACCTGTTCGCGCCGCAAAGGCTATGTTTTTGCGCGTGAAAGGGATGAACGGGAGGTTGCCGGTACTGCCATCCGGGTAATTTCCGCTCAGACCCAACGTCCACAAAGCGGGCGAGGGTGAGTCCCCAGAGCACATCGTGCAGTCCCGAACGAGTTTAGCGCACAGCCGAAAGGCTGCGCCTGCCTTATGAAGAAGGAAACACACGGCTTTGTGTACCGCCCCTATTACGAAGGAGGATATCAATAACATGGCAAACAGAATTCGCATCAAGCTCAAGGCGTATGAAAGCTCTCTGATCGATCAGAGCGCAGAGAAGATCGTTGAAACCGCCAAGAGAACCGGCGCACAGGTCAGTGGCCCGATCCCCCTGCCCACGGAAACGGAAATCGTTACCATTCTGCGCGCAACCCACAAGTACAAGGATTCCCGCGAACAATTCGAGATGCGCACACACAAGCGCCTGATCGACATTCTCCAGCCGTCGTCCAAAACTGTTGACGCGCTGATGAAGCTTGATCTCCCCGCTGGTGTTGACATCGAGATCAAACTGTAACCAACCGGAGGTAAACATGAAAAAAGCCATTTTGGGCAAAAAGATCGGTATGACGCAGATGTTCCGAGCTGACGGTACCATGATCCCCGTGACAGTCATCGAAGCCGGTCCGTGCCCCGTCATCCAAAAGAAGACCGTCGGGACGGACGGATACGAAGCTGTTCAGGTAGGCTTTGGCGAGCTGCGTGAAAAGCTCTCCAACAAGCCGAGAACGGGGCATTTTGCCAAAGCGGGCGTGAAACCCCTCCGTTATATGAGAGAGTTCAAGCTCGACGACGCGAAGAACTACGAAGTCGGCCAGGTCATCAAAGCGGACGTGTTCGCAGAAGGCGACAAGATCGACGTGCGCGGCGTAAGCAAAGGTAAGGGATTCCAGGGCGTCATCAAGCGCTGGAACCAGAGCCGCGGTAAAATGACACACGGTTCCCATTTCCATCGCGCCCCCGGCTCTATGAGCGCAAACTCGAGCCCGTCCCGCGTATTCAAGCACAAGAACCTTCCCGGCCACATGGGCAACGAAACCGTCACCGTGCAAAACCTCGAAGTTGCGCGCGTAGACGCAGAGCGTAACCTGCTGCTCGTCAAGGGCGCGGTTCCCGGCCCGAAGGGCGGCCTCGTTTCTGTAACGAGCACCGTGAAGTAAGGAGGAGCAAGAGAATGCCTAAAGTAGCAATTGTCGACATCACCGGCAAAAAGGTCGGCGAATACGAGCTCTCCGAAAACACTTTTGGACAGCCTGTCAATCAGTTTGTACTGCACGAGGTCATCAGAGCACATTTGGCCAACTGCCGTCAGGGCACGCAGAGCGCCCTCACCCGCGCGGAAGTCTCCGGCGGTGGCATCAAGCCCTGGCGTCAAAAGGGTACCGGTCGTGCCCGTCAGGGTTCCACCCGTTCGCCCCAGTGGCGTCACGGTGGCGTGGTGTTCGCACCCAAACCCCGCGACTACTCAATCCGCGTCAACAAAAAGGTCAAGCGCATTGCTATGAAGAGCGCGCTGTCCGGCAAGGTTCTCGATAACGAACTCGTTCTCTTCAACGAGCTGAACCTCAAGGCCGCCAAGACCAAAGAGATGGTCAAGGTTCTCGAAGCCATCAAGGCTGAGCAGGCCCTCATCGTCCTGCCGGAACCGAACGAAGCGGTGGAGCGCGCTGCGCGCAACATCCCCGGCGTGAAGACCACGCTGGTAGGCACCCTGAGCGCGTACGAGATTCTCAAGTACAAGGTGCTGATCCTCACCGAGGAATCGGCCAAGAAGATCGAGGAGGTGTACGCGTAATGAAGAGCGCCTATGACATCATCAGAAAGCCGGTTCTGACCGAGAAAACCTACGATCAGTTCGCGAGCAAAACCTATACCTTCGAAGTGGACAAGACCGCCAACAAGATCGAGATCAAGAAGGCAGTCGAGGAGATCTTCGATGTGGAAGTCGAAAGCGTGCATACCATCAATTGTGACGGCAAAATGCGCCGTCAGGGCAATTCTTCCGGTCGCACGCCGAGCAGTAAGAAGGCCTATGTGAAGCTTAAGGAGAACTCCAAAGGCATCGAGTTCTTCGACAGCATTTCGCAGTAAGGGGAGGACGAACCATGGGTATCCGTAAAATCAACCCGATCACGCCTGGCCAGCGCTTCATGACGGTTTCTTCTTTTGAAGAAATCACCAGGAAGACGCCGGAACGCTCGCTGGTCGAAGATAAGAAAAAGAACGCCGGTCGTAACGTCACCGGTAAGATCACCGTTCGTCACCAGGGCGGCGGCGCGCGCCAGAAGTACCGCATCATCGACTTCAAGCGCAACAAGGACAACGTCCCCGCGAAGGTCTTCTCTGTGGAGTATGACCCCAACCGCTCGGCGAACATCGCGTTGCTCCATTATCTCGATGGCGAAAAGCGCTACATCATCGCCCCGCTCGGCCTCAAGGTTGGCGACATGATCGTCTCCGGCGAGACCGCCGACATCAAGGTCGGCAACTCGCTCCCGATCGCGAACATTCCGGTCGGCACGATGATTCACTGCATCGAGCTCAAACCCGGCAAGGGCGCGCAGCTCGTTCGCTCCGCGGGCAACGCGGCGCAGCTGATGGCAAAAGAAGGCGCATATGCGCAGGTTCGTCTGCCCAGCGGTGAAGTCCGCCTGATCCCGATGAACGCGAAAGCCACCATCGGCCAGGTCGGCAACATCGACCATGCCAACATCCAGATCGGTAAAGCAGGCCGCAAGCGTCACATGGGCGTTCGCCCGACGGTCCGCGGCAGCGTCATGAACCCCTGCGACCACCCGCACGGCGGCGGCGAAGGCAAGAGCCCGATCGGCAAGCCCGGCCCGGTTACCCCGTGGGGCAAGCCCGCTCTTGGTTACAAGACGCGCAAGCATAAGAACCCGACCAACAAGTACATCGTGCGCCGCAGCAACGGCAGCGGCAAGTAACGGGAGAGGAAGGAGATATACAATGAGCAGATCGATTAAAAAAGGCCCGTTCATTAGCGAACGCCTCCTTGGGCGTATCGAGGCGATGAACGCGAGCGGAAAAAAGACGGTCGTCAAGACGTGGTCTCGCGCCTCTACCATTTTCCCGCAGATGGTCGGTCACACGATCGCGGTGCATGACGGCAAAAAGCATGTGCCCGTATACGTGACTGAAGAGATGGTCGGCCATAAGCTCGGCGAATTCGCGCCGACGCGTACGTTCAGAGGACACAGAGGCTCCGAGAAGTCCTCTTCTGCAAGGTAAGGAGGAACGAAGCAAAATGGCAACCAGAATGAGAGAAAAGTCGGCCAAACGTGCGGCAAACGCTGATAAGCGCCCGCATGCGACCGCAAAATACATTCGTATCTCTTCGCGTAAAGTCAAGGCCGTGATCGACCTGATCCGCGGCAAGAGCGTCAAAGAAGCCGAAGCCATCCTGCTCTACACGCCGAAAGCGGCCACCGAGCCGGTTGCAAAGCTGCTCAAGAGCGCGATTGCAAACGCGGAGAACAACCTCGATCTCAACCGCGAAGAACTCTTTGTCGCCGAGATCTACGCCAACCAGGGCCCGACCCTGAAGCGTTTCCGGCCGAGAGCACATGGCCGTGCGAGTGCAATCCGCAAGCGTACGAGCCACATCACGGTCGTGCTGGATCAGGCGAAGTAAGGAGGAAATGAGCTATGGGTCAAAAAGTTAATCCAAACGGGTTCCGCGTTGGTGTCATCAGAGATTGGAACACCCGCTGGTACGCCTCCAAGAAGGATTTCGCCGATTTCCTCGTCGAAGACCGCAAGATTCGCGACTTCGTGTAGAAGAAATATTACCAGGCCAGCATTTCGCGCATCGAGATCGACCGTGCGGCTGGCAAGACCACTGTGAGCATCTTCACCGCTCGTCCCGGTCTCCTGATCGGCAAAGGCGGCACGGGGATCGACGCCATCAAAGATGACATCAAGAAGGCGGTCGGCAAGGACGTTAGCGTCAACATCATGGAGATCCGTGATCCCGACGCAGACGCGCAGTTGGTTGCGGAAAACATCGCATCCCAGCTGGAGAAGCGCATCAGCTTCCGCCGCGCGATGAAACAGTCCATGGGTCGCGCTATGCAGAAGAACGGCGTCAAGGGAATCAAACTCATGGTCTCCGGCCGTCTC
>JBDKRF010000292.1:0-2677 GCA_039683525.1 Clostridiaceae bacterium | reverse complement strand
AACTAGTAACTTGGAAAATCGGAGAACGCGCGAAAGAAAACTGGCACGACTTTTACAAGGTTTTTTACTACGCAAAGAAAAAAGAAACAGACTTCCCGAACATGACTGTTCAAGTGAAAGAATTTGTATGCAATAATTCGGAGGATCACGCAAAAGCGTTCAGTGATTCCGAGAGCTGGCTGGCAAGCGCGTTCGAGGATCACGCAGAACACATGGGTGCGTTGCCAAAAACATTTCAAGGTTCTACTGGATTCTTTCGCGCGGGAACACCATACGAGGAATTTGTAACATCTTCGCCCGACCAACTAGCCGAGAAACTGCTCAAAGCATCATGCTGTTACTGCGCTTTCGGAAAAGACGGCGAATTAAACTGCAACAATACCGAAGGAGCGCACTGCAAGGAAGGAATTCTGGCATATTTGACAGGAAAAGCACTTGACTAACAACAACTAGCGTGATATAATATGCACATAACAAATTCAGCGGGATAGAACAACGAACATTGTCCCGCACATAAGGAGATTCGCGTATGCTGAAAGAGGAAATTTTAGCCTATATTGACCGATTTTCGGCGTATCTTGCAGAGGTTGAGGGCAAACCCAATACGACCATAACGGCGTATGCTGGTGATGTTCGTCAAATGGCTGTGATCCTTTCGGAAGATTCCGTGATTGCAGACAAACGAATTGCCGATCTCCGCAAGCCGGACGCGAACGCATACGCGAAAAAACTAGCAGACAACGGAATGAAAGCATCCACAAGAGCAAGGAAAATCAAGGCGGCTCGGTGCTTCTTCCGTTGGCTCTGCGAGGATGCAGAGGCAGTTCCAGAGTCAGTATCGAATGCGTTCAAGTCGCTGAAGGCCCCGAAGATTCCACAAACACAGCCGTCAATTATCTCAACTGGTGAACGCGACGATCTTCTGTCCGTGGTCAGAACTGGCGTTTCAGTGAACGAAACGGCGCATATGCGCGACATTGCAATCATGTATCTGTTCTTGGGTTCTGGAATACGGCGCGACGAACTTTGCAATATTGAGTTGAAAGACGTTGATCTTGAACAGCGATGCGTACTGATTCACGGTAAGGGCAACAAGGAGCGCTACTGCTACTTTTCAGAGGGCGTTGCGGGAATCCTATCCGAGTACATCGGTCATCACAGAAAGTCGCTAAAACGCCATGCTGAAAGCACGATGATGTTCTTGTCGCAACAGTCCGAACGGATCAGTTTGAGAGCAATAAACAATATAGTGGACAAATACCTTGAAGCGTCGAACCTGAAAGAACATGGCAGATCAGCTCACGGATTGAGGAAGTCCTTTGCAACTACGCTGTACGAGAATACGCGAGACATTTACGTTGTAGCCGCACAACTTGGTCACAGTGGACTAGGGCAGATCAAGCGATACGTAGGCGTGGGAAACGATGTAAGACAAGCCGCCTGTGCGACGGTAGAGATTTAGGGGAGGTAGAAAAATGACCTACGCAGGACTGACCACCGCCGACAAGGGCGCGTTGCTGGATGCGAAAGCGGATGGATGGGATGATTACATAATCCGTGGAGAGCTTGTGAACATCGACCACGCCCTTGCGCAGATCGCGGAGATAGAGCTGACCACCAACTCAACGCCGCTGAACGAGAAATGCCCGATATGTGAGTATACGATTTCTGGTTGCCAATGCCTCTATAGCGGCAGCGCACATCCAGACCGACACGACAAGAGGCGCGTCGTGCTAGATCATCTCTATCTGCTATCTCCGGCGCAAGTACAGCACGTGATATCGCTTGAAAAGCACTGGCAGATAAGCTATGCGGATGAAATCTTAAACGCGATTCTGAAAAAGTTGATAGCGAACAGCCCGTACACGGAAGGAGAGACGAAATGAACCAGTTCGACAACTCAAAGACGAAAGGTCTGGTCAAGGCATACGCAAACGGAGGCGATTTCGTCGCGCGTGATTCTGACGGCGGGCTTTACTCATACTCGCAAGCGCCGTATAAATGCAAGGACGGTTACTGGTGGAAGGATGACATGGTTGAAAAGCTCGATCCCGAAGACGCGAAATTCGTTACATGGGAAGACGAGCGCCCGATTGATCTTTGGCAATATTTCAAGGCGCTTGATTCCGAGGCGAATCAGACCCCGCCCACTCACAAGGACGTTCTGCTAGAGCGGTGGAAGAAGGACACAGAAGCGATGGCTAGTTTAATGTTGTTTCATAATCCGCTCACTGGACAAATAGGAGCTTGTGGAATGGACGGAATGGTATTCGCGTGGTTTGAGTGGATCAAGGATGCTCTTGCCGCCCAGATCGCCTACCTCAACAGCGCTGCGGAGGTGGGAAAGTGACTTGGAAAGAAGCGATAATTTTTCTACTCATTGCAGGATCATTCGGCGGTGGCGCAATGTGGTTTTCAATCTGGTCTTGCAACAAACTTCACGAAGCGACAGACAAGAATAAGCAGGAGGACACCGATGAAGGTTGAGAAGTGCCCGCGATGCGGAGATCCGCGCGGATGGCTGAAATTACACGAAGCTGGCTCTGTGGTGTATTTTATTGCTTGCGATTGCGTATGGTTTTCGGCGCGATCTGGATATGAGGCAATTAAGAAATTCAACCGCTGGGCGCGTCGTGAAGCGAAACGGATTGCAAAGGAAGGTAAGGGGAAATGAGAG
>JBDKRF010000291.1:0-4811 GCA_039683525.1 Clostridiaceae bacterium | reverse complement strand
GTCCGCAACGGTGACTTTGACGCGGTAAAGATGCTCTACGAAGATGTGCCGGATACGCTTTCCCAGCTCATTCGCACTGCTTTTGTTCCAAGAGTGGGGGCCAAGCTGATTGTGGCTGACTTCTCGGCGATCGAAGCCCGTGTCATCGCCTGGCTCGCCGGTGAGCAGTGGCGGCAGGAGGTCTTTGCCGCAGGGAAAGATATCTACTGTATGTCTGCCTCGCAGATGTTCAATGTGCCAGTCGAAAAACATGGCATTAATTCGCATCTGCGTCAAAAAGGAAAAATCGCTGAATTGGCGTGTATTGCAGAAGGACAAATGGTTTTAACCGACCGGGGGCTAGTGCCCATCGAAGCAGTTACAACGGATATGCACCTTTGGGATGGAGACAACTGGGTGCGGCATGACGGCGTAATTTTCAAAGGAGAACGAGAGGTCATCACATATGAAGGACTCACAGCAACTAAGGAACACCTTGTCTGGATTGAGGGGCAATCGGAGCCGGTACAGCTTGGGATCGCCTCCGCCCGCGGCGCACATCTTATGCAAACCGGAAATGGTAGGAATCCGGTTGGGCTGGGTGGAAATCATCAGCCCGGAAAAGCGATGGAACAGAGAATGGAATCACTGTTATGTTCTCACGATGTGCACGGGTTGTGGTTCTATTCAATGGCAAAACCTGTGGAGCCTAAAGCGTGGCAGATCAAAAGGCTGCCAAGGATGCTCACAAAAACGGCAAATACCGAAATGGCTCGACAGACGCTTGACTGCTGCAAAGCAACGTTGCGAAAACCCCAACGATGCGGGTTACGCAAATTATGGCGGGAGAGGGATTCGTTTCGATTTTCCAAGCGTAACTGTAGCGGGACTGTACCTGATCGAAAAACATGGATTACCTGCAAGAGAACTGGAGATAGACAGAATCGACAACGAAAAGGATTACTGCCCCGGGAATCTGCGCTTTATTACGCACACCGAGAACAATTCGAACAAACGCTGCACGGTCCTCTCCCATTGGTCCCAAGAATATTGGCCGTATGCTCGCGGAGTGGTGACAAGGAAGCTCTCCGGAGGCCTTACCCGGGACGCTATCATACAGGATGCAGAAATTGCAGTGTCCGAAAAGCGGAAGAACTGGAGGGTCATCAGCGCACGGCTCGACTTTATGACATACGAAATGCCGGAACACACCACCGTTTTACCGTATCGGATAAGTTAGTCCACAATTGCGGTTACGGCGGATCGGTCGGCGCGCTCAAAGCAATGGGTGCTCTGGACATGGGCCTTACAGAAGAGGAGCTACCGCCGCTGGTTGATGCATGGCGGCATTCCAATCCCAAGATCGTGAAGTTCTGGTGGGATGTAGACCGTGCCGCTATGGATGCCGTTCGCAATAAGCACACCAACATGACGCACGGCATCACTTTTTCCTGCCAAAGCGGAATGCTGTTCATCACACTACCTTCCGGCCGGAAGCTTGCTTACGTCAAACCGCGCATCGGCGAGAACAAGTTCGGTGGGAAGTGTATCACTTACGAAGGCGTCGGTGGCACGAAGAAATGGGAGCGATTGGATAGCTACGGCCCCAAATTTGTGGAGAACATTGTGCAGGCCACCGCGCGTGACATTCTGTGCTATGCCATGCAAACGATGCGAGAGTACGCCATCGTCATGCATGTCCACGATGAGGTCGTCATCGAAGCCGATCCGGACATATCGCTGCAGGCTGTCTGCGACCAGATGGGCAGGACGCCACCCTGGGCAAAGGGGCTTCTGCTGCGCGCCGATGGTTATGAGACGGATTTTTATAGAAAAGATTGATGCATTTCGTCAAAACAAGGGTGCAACCTCCAGTGAATAGTAAAGGTGGGTGTTGCAACCTGTCCAGAAAGGGGGCTCCTAAATGAGCATAGATATCCGTAATGGCGAGGGCTACTATGACCCGACTGCATATGAAGCTTTATCGCTGATTGAAAAAGAAGAAGATACACTTCGTGCCTTCCGGCCGATTGTCTTCATCTGCTCTCCCTATGCGGGGGACATTGAGAAAAACGTAAAAGCCGCGCAAGGTTACTGCCGGTTTGCGGTGGACATGGGATTCATCCCAATCGCGCCGCATCTGCTGTTTCCACAGTTCCTGAACGACACCGACCCCAAAGAGCGTGAGTTGGGACTTTTCTTCGGCACTGTCATCATGAGCAAATGCGCTGAAGTGTGGGTTTTCGGTGAAAAGGTCTCTGCCGGCATGGCAAAGGAAATTGAAAAAGCCGAGAATCGCGACATGCGAATTCGTCGCTACAATTCAAAATGCGAGGAGGTACAAGCCAAATGAATGAAATGATCACCATCCAATATGAAAGCGAGAAACCTACCGTCAGCGGCCGGGAGCTTCACGCTTTGCTCGAAATTGGATCAGAATACGCGAAATGGTTCGATAGGATGTGCGAATACGGCTTCAGTGAAGGGAAAGACTATTCGTCATTTTTGACGAATAGGTCTGACGGACTCCCAGGCAAACCCAAGACCGACCACGCGATAACCATTCCGATGGCGAAGGAACTGTGCATGCTCCAACGCACCGCCAAGGGCAAGCAATGCCGCGAGTATTTCATCAGCTGCGAGGAAGCGTGGAACTCTCCTGACAAGATCTTGGAGCGCGCGCTGCAGATCGCGCACCGGCGCGCAATTGAGGCGGAGCGTCGCATCTTCGGCTTGCTGGAGGAAAAGGAAACGCTCGAAATCGCGCTGAACGAATCGATCCGGTTTTTCACTGTCGCGAAATATAACGGCATGTTCAAAAGGGGTTGGACTTCGGCGCAGTGCCAGTTCATGGGCAAACAGCTCTCGGCATATTGCCGCGCGCGCGCCATACAAATTCGCAAATGCGAAACCAACGATGAGCGCTTTGGAACGGTGAACAGCTACCCCATATCTGCCTGGGATGCTTTCATGGAGGGCTGCGAATATGCGTAATCTACCCGTGGCATATGGCAATAGCTGCTTTGCCAAGACATGGCCGAATAAAGCGATCACCTTTGACGAACTCTGCGTGCGGTTGGAACAGACCATCCGCACGACCGAGTCCGTGGAGGAATACCAGAGGCTGCCCAAGGCGGAGCGCGAGCGCGTTAAGGACAAGGGCGGGTTCGTCGGAGGTCAGCTCCGCGATAATCGCCGCAAGCGTGAGAACGTTGCCTGTCGCTCCATGTTGACGCTCGACTGCGACCATGCTGACGTCGACTTCGTTGCTCGCTTCATCTCCGGCTGCAAGTACGCCGCTTGCTTATACACCACCCACGGGCATACACCGGAAGCGCCACGCGTCCGCGTCCTCGTACCCATGACACGTGACGTTACCCCGGATGAGTTCGTCGCCATCTCACGCTACTTTGCAGATGCATGGGGCATCGACCAGTTCGACGAGTGCTCGTACCGTCCGCACCAGCTCATGTACTGGCCGACCACGCCGGCAAACGGCGAATACGTGTTCAAGCGCGTCGACGGCGTGTGGCTCGACCCGGACGCCTATCTTGCGGCGCACCCGAACTGGAAAGACTGTTCTTTGCTGCCGACCTCGTCCCGCGAGAGCGCTGTTCGTGAGGGTAGCAAAAAGCCGCAGGATGATCCGCTTGAAAAGCGCGGCGTCGTCGGCGCGTTCTGTCGGACATATGGCATCGAGACAGCGATTGCAACATTCCTCTCTGACGTCTATGAGCCTTCGGTTATGGAAGGCCGCTACGATTACGCTCCTGCCGACAGCAACGCGGGAGTCGTGATCTATGATAACAAGTTCGCATATAGCCATCATGCGACCGACCCCGCGTGCGGAAAGCTGCTCAACGCTTTTGATCTCGTCCGCATCCATAAATTCGCTGACGATGATGATAGAAAGTCGTTTGCCGCCATGATGGAATTCGCCAGCAAGGACGATCAGGTCAAGTTGCTTATGACGCAGGAGCGTGTCGCAAACGCGAGCCAGGAGTTTGATGAGCAGGAAGATTGGCGAAAGCAACTCAAATACATGACGCGCAGCAGCGTTTTGGAGAACAGCGTTTGGAATCTGAACCTGATTCTGAACAATGATCCTGATTTTGAAGGGTTTGCGTATAACGAACTAGCAAACCGCATCCAGGTCACGGGCGAACTTCCGTGGGAAAGGCCTGAAGGTAACCTTTTCTGGCGGGATGCCGACACGGCGCAGTTGAAGTCGCTCATTGACGCCCGGTATCTCCCGTTTTCCAGTCGCAACCACGATGTTGCGTTCATGAAGGCCGCCGATGACCGTCACTTCCATCCCATCCGAGACTACTTGGACGCCCTACCACCGTGGGACGGCGTGCCGCGTGTGGAAGATTTGTTCATTACGTATCTGAAAGCCGACAACACGACGTATGTGCGCGCCGTAACAAAAAAGACCTTCGCCGCAGCGGTCGCTCGCATCTACAGGCCCGGCGTGAAGTTCGATTGCGTGCCCGTGCTCGACGGAGAACAGGGTATCGGAAAAAGCTCTATCGTGAAAGATCTGGTAACACCCGAATATTATTCTGAGTCGCTCTCCCTGACCGATATGGACGATAAGTCCGGCGCGGAGAAGCTACAAGGCTTCTGGGTGGTGGAGATCGGCGAGCTGGCCGGTATGAAGAAAGCCGATATCGAAAAAGTGAAGTCGTTCCTTTCCACCTCGGATGATAAGTATCGTCCGAGTTATGGCAGGACAGTCGAAAGTCATCCGCGGCAGTGCGTCATTATCGCCACCGTCAACGGCGAGCGCGGATATCTGCGCGATATTACCGGCAACCGCCGCTTCTGGA
>JBDKRF010000290.1:0-6098 GCA_039683525.1 Clostridiaceae bacterium | reverse complement strand
CGTTGCTTCGGCGGCGGGCGCGGCGGTATCCGCGGCGGCGGTGTCTGCCGGGGTAGCTACTGCTGCGGGTGTGATTGCGCAGGCGAACATACCGATCGCCAGAATCAGTGCAAGAACCATTGCAAGGGTTTTTTTCATGGATTCTCTCCTCCTTTTTTATGCTGAAATGCGATAGCATTCAGGTTTGATGGATCCCTCTATGCCAAAATGCGATTGCATTCAGGTTCAATACAATTCCCGCGCAGGAGCAGTCTCGCTTAGCCTCGATAAGGCGCAACACTTTCGCGCAGGATAATCTCGGGCTCAATGAGCTCCTTGACGCGTGTTTTTCCGCCATTGAGCCGGGCGATCAGCGTCTCCGCCAGCCGCATCCCGATTTCGGTGATGGGCTGATACACGGTTGTGACGTTCGGGCGAACGAGTAGATCGTGCCCCAGTCCGTCGAAGCCGACCAAAGACAGATCGGCAGGGATTTTTTTGCCCGCTTTGACGATTGCGTTCGCAGCCCCGATGGCGAGGGTATCGGTGGCGCAAAACACGCCGCTGACATCCGGATACTCCGTTAGGATGCGCTTCATCGCGCTATAACCGCCTTCGACATTGTTGACGGCAGCGCTCTGCGGGCAGCTTGCGGGGTCGATACCCGCTTCTTCCAGCGCGAGGCGGAAGCCCATCGCACGATCCACGGTGTAGTCTTTGTCTTCATCGACGTTGATCATGGCAATACGGCGATGCCCGTTTTCGAGCAGCAATTGCGTGATCTTCTTTGCGCCAAGGGTGTTATCCACGTCGATGCAGTCGATATCCGGGTGGTCGGTGTGCCCGAAGAGCACGAACGGCCGATTTCGTTCATGGGTGTAATGATAGATCTGCTTGACTTCGTCCTTGAGTAAGCCAGTTGCGATATAGCCGTCGCACAGGTGCTCGTTATCGAGCGAACGACGAATCAGAAACGAGTAGACGTGCTTGCTGAGCACCTCGCTGATGCCTGCCACAAAGTGCATGACGAATGGGTTTGTTAAATCGATCGAAGCAGGGATGTATACGGCGATGATGCCAATCTTGTTGGAGGCCAGTGCGCGGGCAACCGGGTTTTGCACATAGTTGAGTTCTTCGAGCGCGCGCTCCACTTTCTCTCGCGTTGCGGGCTTCACCAGCTCGGGGGTGTTGATCACCCTGGATACGGTGATGGTGGAGACACCCGCCAGACGCGCAACATCTTCTAATCTCATCATAGTCGACCGCCTTTTCATAATGATAGCGCTATCATTATACCGGAAAAAGAAAAGCGTGAACAGATCGATTTGAAATGTTAGCGCTATCATTTGGAACAACTCGATATTAACACAGCATTTTTCCAAAAGCAATACGGCGTTCGAAATATTTTTACAGCTTCTTTGTCCACACCGCGTTCCCTTCCGCACTTCAGTAACAGACCTGTTTTCATGCAAAGCAGTCCTCTCGAAAGAAGAAGGGAAGGGGACAGACAACAAAAAAGCCGCTTATCGCAGGGAAAGCGATAAGGGCTTTGATTTATTCTGGATCTGGGAACGCGTCAAATGCTTTCTTGATTTCGCATGAGAGGGATCGATCGAAACAATGGACATCCGCTCCTAAGCACGCGTAGATACGAAATCAGAAACCAAAACGCGTACGGTTACGGAGCGTCCTGCGTGGAAGCCCTGCGCGGATGGATCTCGATATGGCAATGCTCTTTCTGAATATAGTGCTTGTTGCAGACCGCTGGCGCGGTGTCGCCCGCCAGAAAGAGGTCTTCACGAATCAACATGACGTCCTTGTTGGGCGACATCACATATTTTCCGGAGATGAAGTTACCGACCGCGGTGGAGGTCACCGAGATGCGGGAGTGCTCCGCGAGTTTGTACACCGTGCTCTCCAGCGTTGGCAGAATCATCGCGGGCTGGTTGAGCTTGAGCTCGAGAGGTGTGAGCGCTTCCACCGGGATCAAGCTCAGGGTATACGCAACGATGTTGCCGTTGTTGCGATACCAGCGGTCGACCGCGATCATTACGGCGGACTCGCGCTGAAACAGCTCGTTGTTCTGCTCGTTCGGAACCTCGATGCGAAACTCCGTTTCCACGTGGTCGATCTCTACATCGCAGCATTGATAGACCGGATGACCGAGAAAGTCCAGCGAGCGGTGCTGCTTTGCGCCTTGTCGAATGACAAAGTTACCCTTGCCGTGGTGCTTTTGAATCAGCCCATCCTCCTGCAGCAGCTCAAGTGCCTGCCGCAAGGTCATGCGGCTGACACCGAGCTGAGCGGCTAGTTTCGGCTCAGAGGGCAGCCAGGAGCCACCCGGGAACGTTCCGTTGAGCATCATCTTGAGAAGCTGCTCATAGACACGGACGAAAGTCAGGTTTTTCTCCTGCGTCAGGTGGCGAAGATCGGTTGTATTTTTTTCGCTATACTCCTGCATATACCCTCGATGATCTGTTGTGTTTAACTCAATCGTAAATTGTTTTTTACGAAAATGCAAGGCGAATTCTTGGCGGAGCTTACGCCTGCTTCAGTTGCTCAAAGCGGTAGATGGTTTCCAGTACGATCCGGATTTCGCGCTCCCATGCTTCCGCAAGTTTTACGTTCTTTTCGGTGTAGATGACCTCCTGATTGGTCAGGTTTCCGCTCGTGCCGCAGATGCAGGCGGTGCGGACACCGCGCAGGTGACCGATGGTGTAGAGCGCGGAGGATTCCATCTCGATATTCATGATTTTATACTTGCGAAGCTGATCCAAGAACTCAGGCGTTTCGCCGTAAAACGCGTCGTCGCTGGAGTTGATGCCGACGTAAACGGCTTCACCCGTGGGCTTGCACATCTCACGCGCGGTCTGAATCAGGTGCCAGGTGAGCTCCATATCCGGCACCGCGGGGAACGAATCCGGCACGTAGAAGCGGGAGGTTCCCTCATTCTTCATCGCGGCCTTACTGATCATCAGGTCGCCAATGCGAATGTTGGGGTCCAGTGCCGCGCTGCTGCCGATGCGGATGAGCGCCTTTGCGCCGATGTTGATGAGCTCTTCGGCGGCGATGGCGGCGGAGGGACAGCCCATGCCGGTTGAGGTAACGCTGACCTTGATGCCCTTATAATAGCCGGTAAACGTTCTGTGTTCACGGTTGTTCGCCATGAGCTTTGCGTCATCCAGATAATTCGCTACGATGTCGCTGCGCGCGGGGTCGCCGGGGAGGAGGACATAATCGCCGATCTCACCCGGGGAGAGCGCGATATGATACTGCTTTTGTCCTTTGGTAATTTCGCTTTTGTTCAGAATTTCACTCATGTTTGCTTTCGCTCCTTTTTGTTGCGTATCGATAAACTATGTGAAACGCGAAACGCGTTACGCTTGCCGCTTGGCGTGGGAAACGAGGTATTCGGAGGCCTCTTGCGCTTGGGTAATGACTTCGTCGCAGTCCAGCGTCAGGATGTCGCGGTTTTGCATCACCCATCTGCCGTTGACTGCCATGTCGCTGACATCCGCACCGCACGCGGAATAAGCGACGGTGGAATAGAGATTGCTCAGCGAATCCCGATGCAGCGGAACGAGCCGCGGGCTCTTTGTGTCCAGCGCGATGAAGTCCGCGCGCTTACCCGCCTCCAGACTGCCGATCTGCCGATCCATCCCCAGCGCAACTGCGCCTTCGATGGTGGCAAGGCGAACCATCTCCCGCGCGGGGAAGAGCGTTGCGTCGCCTTCGATTTGCTTTTGAACCAGCGCGCCGGTGCGCAAATCCCGCAGCAGATCCATGCTGTTGTTGCTCTGCGCGCCGTCGGTGCCGATGGATACCTGAATGCCGTGTTCGCGAAGCTTGCGGTAGGGCATGAAGCCGGAGACGAGCTTGAGATTGCTCACGGGGTTGTAGGAGGCGTGCACGTTGCGCTGCGCGTAGATGCGCATGTCCTGCTCATCCAGATGGATGCTGTGCGCCGCCAGCACGCGGTTTTCCAGCACGCCGAGGCTTTCGAGCCACTGGGTCGGCGTTTTGCCGTACTTCGCCAGAATCTGATCGTTTTCGTCCTGCGTTTCGGAGATATGGGTGTGCAATAAGACGTTGTACTTGCGGCAAAACTCCGCTACGCGGACAAACTGCTCCGTGCTGACGCTGTATGGCGCGTGCGGGCCGAGACAGGGGTAGACCAGCGTCTCCTCCTCGCGACCGAGCCAGCGCTCGACAAACGCGATTGCGGCGCTGAGCGTGTCTTCCGTTTCGACGGAGGGCTTTTCGAACACCGTCGCGCCGAGCACGCAGCGTAGTCCGCTTTTGCTCGCGACGGGGGCGATCGCCTCCGCAAAATAGAACTGATCGCAATATGTCGTGATGCCGCTTGAGATGTATTCCATGCAGGACAGCGCGGTGGCAGCCTGCGCGCGCGTCGCGTTCAGGTGCGCCTCCATCGGCCACATCGCCTTATTAAGCCAGTCCATGAGTCGTAGGTCGTCCGCCTGATTTTTAAACAGCGAGGAGTGTGAGTGCGTGTGCGTGTTGATCAGCCCCGGCATGACGAGTTTGCCGCCGAGGTCGATCACCTCGCCCTCCGTCGGAATCTCGAATTCCTGCCCGACGCGAAGGATCGTGTTGCCGCGGATCACCATGCGTCCGCGCGGGAAGAAACGGTCTTCTCCGTCTACGGTCAGTATGGTGCAGTTCGTCAGCGTATAAACGCTTGATGGATGCATAGAAGCCTCCTTAGTCGAGTAGTTCGCCGGAAGCTTCCGGTGCTTTGGCTTTTCGCCCGACAACGACAAGCACAATCAGCGTCAGAGCATACGGAACCATCTGCACAAACTGATCCGGAATCGGCAGGCTCAGGTTGATGCGCAGCGCCTGCGCAAAGGCAAATAGGAGACTCGCGAGGAAGGAACCAAGCGGGTTCCACCCGCCGAAGATATTGGCGGCAAGCGCGATAAATCCGCGGCCTGCGACCATGTTGTTGACAAAGAGGTTGTTCTGCACGATCGAGAGATACGAGCCCGCCATGCCGCAGAGCATGCCGCAGACGACCACGGCGATATAGCGGTACTTTTTCACGTTGATGCCGACCGTTGCCGCAGCGCGGGGATGATCGCCGATTGCGCGCAGGTGCAGCCCCGCCTTCGTGCGATACATGAAAAACCACGCGGCGAACACGATGAGCAGCGTCAGGTAGAGAAACGGGGACTGATCATCAAACAGCGCGCCCAACACGGGGATATCCTTGAGCAACGGGATGCTCATAGAGCCCAGCTGCTTGACCGTGCCGCTGATTCCGTCCGTACCCCAGACCACGCGCGTCAACACGACGGTGAGTCCCACGGAGAGGATGTTGATGCCAACGCCGCTGACGGTTTGGTTCGTTCGATAGCGGATGCTGAGCACCGCGTGCAGCAGCGCGATCAGCCCGCCGCAGAGGATGGCAAACAGAACGCCGAGCCACGGGTTTCCGGTCAGATGCGTGCCTAGTACGCCGCCGAACGCGCCGACGAGCATCATGCCCTCAACGCCGAGGTTGATGATGCCGCTGCGCTCGCAGATGGTCGCGCCGACCGCGGCAAGCGTCAGGGGAATCGCAAAGCGAAGCGTGGTGAGAACGATGTTGAAGGAGAAGATGTATTGCAGGTTATCCATTCCGCTTTCCTCCTTTACGCCGCGCAAATTGACTGACGATCTCCGGCGTTGCGACAAAGAGAATGACGAGTCCCTGAATCACCATGACCATATTGGTGGAGACGTTGGCGACATAGCTCATCTTCATCGACCCAGCTTCCAGCGCGCCGAAGAGCAGCGACGTCAGCAGGATGCCGAAGGGATTGTTGGAGCCGAGCACCGCAACCGCGATGCCGGTAAACCCGAATCCGGGTGAAAAACCGTCGATGAATCTGCCGTATTTGCCGAGGACTTCGGTCACGCCCGCAAGCCCCGCCAGCATGCCGCTGAACGCCATTACGCCGATGGTGGTCAAGCCGATGTTGATGCCGAACGAGGCAGCGGCTTTCGGGTTTTCGCCAACCGCGCGGATGTTAAAGCCGATGCGCGTGGAGCGAAACAGAACGTAGATCAGTACGGCAAACGCGAGGCCGAGGTAGAGGGCGGTGGTCAGCTGA
>JBDKRF010000289.1:0-6266 GCA_039683525.1 Clostridiaceae bacterium | reverse complement strand
CTACATTTCGCCGTATGAGATGCTGAAAATCGCGAAGATCAACGGCGCAAAAACGCTCGTCCGCCAAGATCTGGGTTCTCTCGAGCCGGAGAAAGGCGCGGATTTGTTTATGATCGATGCAGGTGCGCTTGAATTAGCGGGAACGCTGCATGATCCGAAAAACCTTCTGGCACGCGTTGGAGTCACGGGTCCGGTCGCACTGACGATGGTGAACGGTACGGTTGTGTTTGAAGACGGACATTTGACGGGCGTGGACGAGCGTGACCTTGCCCGCCGCGGGGAAGAGACTTGCACGCGCGTTCTGCGTGAACCCTGCGAAGCGTTTCGGAATTTGATTTGATTGGCAGCGATTTCGCTGACCGGTCTTAATAAAAAAACAGGAGGTCTCGTATGAAAAAAGTAGTAGCACTTGTTCTGGTTCTGATGTTGGCTATCGGGATGATGGCCTGCGCAGGCAAGTCGGCAACTTCTGCGGAAACAATGAAAGTCGCGCTGTGCATGTCCGGTGCAGCGAACGACCAGGGATGGAATCAGGCCGCGTATGAAGGTGCCAAAAAGGCTTGCGAGAAGTATGGGTTTGAACTGGCCTATACGGAGAATCTGCAGCCGGCAGACATCGTAACAGCGTTTGCTGATTATGCCGCGAACGGCTACAATGTTGTCATCGGACACGGTTATGAGTTCGGCGATCCGGCGCTGGAAGTGGCCAAAACGTATCCGAAAACGATCTTTGTTTGTACGGAAGCAAGTGCTTCTGCGGAAAACGTTGCTTCTTATGTCATGGCCTGCGAGCAGACGGCCTTTGTTGAAGGCATCATCGCCGCCAACATGACGAAGTCTGGCAAAGTTGGCGCAATCGGTCCTTTCCAGGGTGACTCTCTTGTGAAGATCATCAATGGATTTGAAGACGGCGCGAAATATGCCAAACCGGACGTCATCGTAGAAACCGCCTGGACCAACTCCTTTGTAGATTCGCAGCTGGCGCTTGAAGCCGCCACGGCGATGATTGAGGACGGAGTCGACGTGATCAAGCATTGCGCAAATGCCTGCGGAAACGGTGCAATCAGTGCTGCAGTGGCCGCAGATATCTGGTGCCAGGGCGACTCTTATGACCAGAGTTCGTTGGCGCCTGACAACATTCTTGATTCGGCTCTTTACAATCTGGACGTTGTTCTGGATATCGCGCTCGGTTCCATCAAGGATGGCACGTTTAAAGGCGATGTCTACAATCTCGGCATGAAAGATAATGCGGTTGCCGTGTTGCTCTCCAAGAACCTGCCGGAAGATGTTGCCAAGATCGCGCAGCAAGCGATTGATGACATCATCTCCGGGAAGATGGAAGTCGTGCGCGACTACGTAGTCCGCAACTAACCTGTTGCAATCTGGGTATCGGTCATATCGACCGATACCCAGATGCTTTGGCGTCTGATATTCGAACACTGCTGCAAGCCGGGAGTATATGTGTTCGCACCAAAGGAGAGACAGTTATGCCCATTCTGGAAATGAAAGACATCTGCAAATCGTTTTCAGGCGTATATGCCAACGACCATATTAGCATATCGGTTGACAAAGGAAAGATCAGCGCATTGCTGGGCGAAAACGGCGCCGGCAAAACGACCCTTGTCAACATTCTGTTCGGTATTTACACGGCGGATTGCGGACAAGTTCTTTGGAGAGGGGAGGAAGTCAACTTCGCTTCTCCCAAGGACGCAATAGACGCTGGAATTGGTATGGTGCAGCAGCATTTCTCGCTGGTTCAGAAGATGACGGTGCTGGATAATATCATTCTCAACCTGAATGGAAACGGCTTCTTTCTGGATAGAGCGACAGCGGAAAAGCGCATTGTACATCTGGCTCAGAAATACGGATTGACCATCAATCCCAAAGCGCGCGTTTGCGATCTCACGGTCGGAGAACAGCAGCGCGTTGAAATACTAAAAGCACTCTTTCGAGATGTTGAGCTTCTGATTCTGGACGAACCCACCGGTGTTTTGACTCCGCAAGAGACAGAACATTTTTTTGAGGTGCTTCGAAACCTGAAAAATGAGGGGTATGCGATCATCATCATCACGCACCGAATGAGCGAGATTATGGCGATCAGCGATCAGGTAACGATCCTCAGAGACGGGAAAAAGATTATAGATCTGGTTACCTCGCAAACCAATCCCTCTGAGTTATCGCGCTACATGATCGGCCGTGAACTAAAAGAAAACTATGAAATTGCAACTTCTGCGGCTGGCGGGGACATGTTGACTCTGGATCAAATCTCCCTGAGCAGAAAGGGAAAGACCCATCCGCTGCATGATATCAACCTTCACGTTCGACGCGGAGAAATTCTCGGCGTTGCAGGCGTTGAGGGAAACGGGCAAAAAGAGCTGGCTGAAGTGATTACAGGCATCCAGAAAGGCTATTCAGGCTCCGCCTTTTTAAACGGACGTTGCATGAATAAGGAGTCTGTTCGCAAACGGTATGAAAACGGAGTCGCTTATATTTCCGACGACCGGCACCGCGACAGCCTTGTGACAGACATGAATCTGACGGAGAACCTCATGCTTCGAGAGTATTGCTGCGCACCATATTCCCGCTCAGGGATGATTAACCCCAAAGCGATGCTGTCAAACGCCAACCGGATGATGGATCAGTATCAGATCCGTGCATCCGGAAAATCCGGAGCCGCGACCGTCGTCAAGCTCATGTCCGGCGGAAACCAGCAAAAGCTAATCATCGCGCGGGAACTGACGGTAGATGCGAAACTGATTGTGGCGAGCCAACCGACGCGCGGCCTGGATATCGGCGCGACGGAATTTGTGCGCAACCTTCTCGTGTCACAGCGCAACGAGGGAAAAGGCGTATTACTGATCTCCGCTGATCTGGAAGAGATTATGGCGTTGAGCGACAGGATTGCCGTTATGTTCGGTGGCAGGATCGCGGGTGTTCTAAATCGAGATGAGGCCACGGTGGAGAAGATTGGCTTGCTGATGGGTGGCGTGACTGGGAAGGAGGCAGAGCAGGTATGCTGAAGAACCGTTTTCAAGGACTAGGGAGTGTATTGAAGATTCTAGCGATTACTCTCGCTATCAGCACCGGCTTGATTCTTGCCTGTGGCGCGAATCCTTTTGAGGCAGCCGCCCTCTTCTTTCGCGGTATATTCGGTAGTTTTTCCAGCTTTGCAGAGATTTTTGTAAAAGCATGTCCGCTGATTTTGACCAGTCTCGGCTGCGCAATTGCGTTTCGCACCGGGTTTTTCAACATCGGCGCAGAGGGACAGTTTTACGTAGGTGCGATGGCAACGACGATTGTTGCGCTCTATTTACCCGGCGTTCCCGGCTTCATCCGCATAGCGCTTGCCTTGGTAGCGGGGTTTCTCTGCGGTGGGCTTTGGGCATTGCTTGCAGCTTTTTTCAAGGCAAGGTTCAACATTTCGGAGATCATCGTCACCATCATGCTAAACTACATCGCCATCAACTTTCTCGGTTATGCCGTGCGCTCGTTTCTCATGGATCCGGCAGGCAATGTGCCGCAATCTGCAAAGATTGCCGTAGAAGCGCAGTTGCCGAATTTGATTGACACAACGCGGTTTCACGCGGGGATCGTCATTGCGGTATTCTGCGTCCTGGTTGTATGGTTTCTCATCGAGAAAACGACGGTTGGTTTTGAACTCAAAGCGGTTGGCCTGAACCAGCGCGCGGCTGTTTGCAATGGTATATCCGTCATGAAGAATATCGTTCTTTCTGCGTTTCTAAGTGGCGGCCTTGCTGCGCTAGCGGGCGGAATCGAAGTGCTTGCCATCCAGAAAAAATTGATGGAGAGCATTTCTGCCAACTGTGGTTATACAGCAGTATTAATCGCCTTGATCGCGGGAAACAATCCTTTGGCGGTACTTGCGGTCGCTATCCTTTATGCGGCGATGCAGATCGGTGCAAACTCCATGCAGCGGCAGTTGGGCGTCCCCTCTGCAATCGTGAACATCATAATTGGCGCAATTGTGTTGCTCATTCTTGGCAAAGAACTGCTTGCCGTGCAGCGAAAGGATCAAATAGATGCACAGTGCCGTTGATGGTTCAGGGAGGAGGATGACGTTATGCTAGATCAGATTCTGTCGATCGGGTTTATCACCGCATTTCTATCTGCGGCTGTTCGTTTGGCTGTTCCGCTGATGTATGCGGGGCTTGGGGAAACGATCTCCGAGAAGTCCGGTATTTTAAACATCGGCATGGAAGGCGTTATGCTCAGCGGTGCATTCTTTTCGTTTGCGGGCGCATGGTTTTCCGGCAGTCTGATGGTAGGGGTACTTTGCGGCATGCTCGGGGGAGTTCTCATCACGTCAGTGCATTCGGTTTTCACGATCAAACTGGCGAAAGATCAATCCGTTACCGGGCTTGCGATCAATATGGTTGTGCTGGGGCTCACGAGCTTTCTGTTTAAGCTGATGTCGACAGGCCAGAGCTATCAACAGATTGAAACGCTGCCGACGTTTCCGATTCCGCTGCTCTCGAGTTTTCCGATCATTGGCGAGGTCTTTTTCAACCGTGATATTCTAACCTATCTTCTGTATCTGCTGTTGATCGTACTGTTTGTTTTCTATAAGCGAACCAATCTGGGACTATCATTCGCTTCGATCGGAGAGAATCCGCGTGCTGCTGCTTCAGCTGGTGTTCCTGTTCATCGCTACCAATGGATTGCCATGATGGGTAACGGCTTATTGGGCGGAATCGGCGGCGCGTATCTTGTGCTCGTTCAACTGGGCGTGTTTACTGAAAATATGACTTCCGGACGCGGCTATATCGCGCTTGCCACTGTGATACTCGGAAGATATACCCCGTTTGGCATGTTTGGCGCGGCGCTGCTCTTTGGCGCTGCAAACGCGATGCAGATACGCCTTCAAACGATCGGGGTTTCTATCTCTCCGTTCTTGTTGGCCATTCTTCCATATGCCATCACGCTGGTCGCCATGCTCACGGCGATCGGCAAAAACACACAGCCGGATTCTCTGGGCAAGCCGTATATCAAGGGATCCCGCTGATACCGCGCGAATCGCGCAAGTGTATGGTAACGAGCGCAAATATGTGATAGATTCATTGTTAGCTGACAACCCTGCGATCATCCGGCAGTCGGTTGCTTTGGAGGCTATAGATGAAAGAGTTTTTGAACGTTGGTGAGATGGCGGAGATCTTCGGAATCGGTGTGCAAACGTTGCACTATTATGATTCAATCAAGCTGTTTCAACCCTGCGCCCGCGACAAGAAATCCGGGTACCGCAAGTATCGATTCGACCAGGTTTACCAGCTGGCGAGCATCCGCTATATGCGGAAGATGGGTTATTCGTTGGAAGCGATCAAGGACTTCCTTGATTCGCGAAAGCCGGAAGACACGATTGATTTGCTGAAAAAGCAATCCCTCACGCTTCACGAAAAATGGATGGAGCTCTTGCAGATAGACGAGGCCATCCAACGAAAAATTTACTTCGTTGAGCGCAAAATGCTCAAGCTCAATGTGGATGCGGTAACCATTCGGTGGTTTCCTGATAGATACTATATTCCTCTTGGGAAAGAGGAGAGCCTTTATATGAATGATTCTTTTTATCTATATCCAACAATAGCGTTTTATGAGCATGACCTTAAATATTTCGGAGCATATTTGGATTTTGCGATTGATGGGTTAAACATGGTTGATGCGGGGATTGACCCGCAGATCACACAGTGCATCCCTGCGGGAAACTATCTGGTTGCCTATCACAAAGGCCCTTACGAAAAGGTAGAAACGAGAATTCGTCAGATGAGGGAAGACTTTTCCCAACATCGGCTTAGCGTTTGCGCGATCAATTTTAACATCATCGACCAATTTGTAGAACAGGACAGTGAAAACTACATCACAGAGATCGATATCCAGATTACAGACGATACCGATATCACATCTTCAACAACCTTAACTGAGTAAGAGCTGTTGGTACAGAATCAGTTGCTTTTGTCCATTGGAGAAATGGGCCTATTTGCAGTTAGGTATTTATACGAGAAATCCAAGAGGATCGATATTTCAAAAACTAAAAAAAGAGTATTTTCACCGAAAATACTCTTTCGTTGTTTTGTTTGCAAATCTTGGTTGCGCAATTATTCGTCGCGCGGGGAATGCTGATCGCTGCTTTTTTGTGCGCGCTCATCAAGCGAATCATTGATCTTTTTTGCAACGGTCTGCTGCACCTCGTGGATTTTTTCCGCAACAACAGCTTCATCGTTTACTGCGGTTTGTTTGATCTGGTGCATCGCGTC
>JBDKRF010000288.1:0-7269 GCA_039683525.1 Clostridiaceae bacterium | reverse complement strand
TGCTCGCGGTGCTGGTCGGCACCGTTCAGGGCGGCATTCAGGCACTGTCGCGCTCCTACTTCGGCAAGCTCGTTCCGCAGTCTCGCAGCGCGGAATACTTCGGCTTCTACGATGTGTTCGGAAAGTTCGCGACCGTCATCGGCCCCTTGCTCTATGCGATGTTCTATATGCTTACCGACCGCGCTTCGATCGGCATCTTAAGCCTCTTGATCCTCTTTGCCAGCGGCGGACTCCTGCTGATCTTCGGCAGAAAACAGCTCGCCAAGACCGAGGTCGAGATGCGCGAGGCAAACGCCCGCATGGCGGCGCAGGAATAACACAAACGGAGGGAAACCCGTTTTTTGAAGCAACTTTCTAAAAAGATACAGATGATTCTATTCGTCGGCGTGGCTGCGCTTGTGTTAGCCGCGCCGACGCTTTCGCGCGCGGAGACAAACTCCCTTGCGGTGGACGTCACCGCCAGCTCGCAATCCGCGAGCAAAGAGGACGCAAAAGCCGTTCGCCGCACGCGCGATCAAAAGCTTGAGACGTATGCGGAATATGACGCAAGCCAGGCATTCTCGCTGACTTGGCCGTCGACCGCGGGGGTTCGCACGGTATCTGTCAAGTGGTACGCGCAGCCGGATTGTGCTATACTGGTGCAATCGGACGAAAACGGCGCGGAAATCTCCCGTGAGACCATCGAAACGCCGAACTATAACGATGTCTACGCGATTCTGCCGGAGGCAGCGGGGCTCTCGATTTCGTCCGAAACCGGATGTAAGATCGCGGAAGTGACGCTCTATTCCGAAGGAACCTTGCCGGACGGCGTCTACGATTGGCAGCCGCCGTACAAGAAAGCGGATCTGCTGGTCGTCTCTTCACATTGTGATGACGAGTTGCTCTTCTTCGGCGGTACGATTCCGTATTACGCGGGTGAGCGCGGACTAGCCGTTCAGGTGATCTACATGGCAAACGGCGACCGCGTGCGCGTGGATGAGGCATTAAACGGCCTTTGGCATGCCGGCGTGCGGAATGCGCCCGTGTTCTTGCCGCTCAAGGACGTCTATACCCAGACGCTGCGGCTTGCGCTGATCAACTGGGATGAGCAAACGACTACGAGCCTGCTCGTCGGGCAGATCCGTCGTTTTCAGCCGGAGGTGATCGTAACCCACGATCTCAACGGCGAATACGGTCACGGTGCGCATATGGCGACCGCCTATTGTATGGTCAACGCCGTGCCGATGGCGGTGGATGCATCGGCTGAGCCTGACTCGTTTGCGAAATACGGCGCGTGGCAGACGCAGAAGCTGTATTTGCACCTGTATGCCGAAAACCCGATCACGATGGACTGGAATCAAAAGCTTTCGACCTTTGACGGAAAGACCGCACTCGAGGTGGCAAACGAGGCATATCATATGCACGTTTCCCAGCTGGATTATCACAGCAATGTCTTTGATGGCGGGGATTACAGTTCGTTCAAATTCGGGCTTGCCTTCACCGCGGTGGGCACGGATGTGGCGAAGAACGATTTCTTTGAGCACGTCGATCCCAAGCGAATGAGCAACTATATTCCTCCAACGCCCGCGCCGACTGTGACGCCCGCGCCCGTGAATACGACTTCGCCGACCGAAACGCCTGCAACAACTGCGGCAGCGGAAAAGCAAGGGCCGACGCTGAACGAAAAGCAAAAGATGAATCTGCTCGGCATCACCAGCATCTCGTTTCTATTCCTTTCCGCGGCAGCGCTGATCGTGGTGCGAAAGCAGAGAGAGAAGAAACAACCGAAACGATAAAACGGGAACATTATCCTAGAAACACTTCTGGAGTTTGAGACTGCATGAAAAAAGCCTTTGCCCTTCTCGTATGCGCGCTGGCGCTGACGATGATGCCAGCCGCCGCGTACGCGGAATCCAGCGCACCAACTGAAACGCCCGCCGGGACCGTGAGCCTCGCGTTCACCCTACCGGAGAGTGTTGCGTCCTTCGCGTACCGCCTGACGGATGCCTATGTCGTTTCTCGCGTGCCGTTTCGCATGAGAGATACGCTTGTGATCGCACCGCAGCAAGCGGCGCAACTGCTCGTGCTCAATTGGTACGACGTGCCTGCTTCTTATACGGTGTCTCAGCTCGACGCAGCCGGACAGAGCATCTCGGAAGAGACGATTACAGATGGACAGCTGGGCAGGCAGATCAGCCTAGACGCAAACTGCGCCACCATCAATGTGCTGTTCAACAAAAACGGTTCCTTGGGCGGCGTAGTGGCATATGCGGATGCGGCGGCAGCGCCGCGCGCGCTTACGCCCGCACCGACGACTTGCGATCTATTGATCATCACCGCTGAGCCCGGTATGGAGTTTTGCCAGCTTGGCGCGGTGCTGCCGACGTATACAAAAGAAAAAGGTATCTCAACTGCCATGCTGTATGTGTCCGACTATGGCAAACGCGCGCGCGCCTACGAAGCACTTGCGGGACTGTCCGAAGCCGGATATACCGAATCCCCCATCTTCGGTGGATACCAAAGCGACAACTACGATTCCTATGACGTCACGCAGGGTCAGTTTGACCGCCGTGCATTTGTGGAATATCTCAAGGCTGAGATTCAGGCGCTAAACCCGAAGGTGATCGTGACCCACGGCGTGGCGGATGTCTCCGGCGCGCACCGACTGGTGGCAGAGTGCGTGCAGATCGCGGTGAAAGATTGCCCCGGTGTGCAGAAGCTCTATTGCTTCGGTCAAACCGAAGGTGCGAGCGCTACGGTGGTGGACATGAACACGCCGCTCAACTTCTACGCGGGCAAGACCGCGGCGGAGGTGGCGCAGCTCGCGTATGATCAGCATGTTTCGCGCAAAGTTTTCGGGCTTTCCATCGATCCAACGAGCGCATATACGCTCGCCTATACCGCGGTTGGCGAGGACGAGGCGAAGAACGATCTCTTTGAGCATATCGATACGGCTTCGCTTTTGACCTATGCGGTCGCTACGCCGAGCCCTTCTCCGGAACCGGAGGCGACAAGTACGCCCGTGCCGGATGCGCAGACTGAGCAGGAAACGCAACCGAATCAACCATCACAACCGTCGCAGCAGACAGGAACCGGCGGGATTCGATCGATCTTTGCCATGCCCGTATTGCTCTGCATTGGCTGCGGTGCGCTACTTAGCATATTGCTATTCCTCATACTCTATAGAAGAATTCGCGTGAGCCGCAGCAAGGGAGATGCAATCTGCATTTGCATGATTCCGTTTGCGCTGGGGTTTGCCGTCAGCGCGGTGCTTGCGGGTACCAAAGCGGAGCCGCGAGCGGCGCAGACGCCAAGCACCGCTGCTTCAGCGCAGGAGACGCCGACCGTCTCCAGTATCCCTGACGCAACCGTAACTCCCGAGGCAAGCGTGACGCCGGAAGTGAGCGCAATGCCGCAAGTGAGCGCAGCACCGCTAGCCGCGACCGATCCGGACGCGCAGTATTACCGCGCGGCAAGCGATCCCGCTGAGGTCATCACGGCTGACGTGACGAACGGGCACTGGGAATACCGCACGGACAACCTCGGCATCTCGATTGAGCGAGTCAGTACGAAAAACAAAGACGGCAAGCCGTTGACCTATTTCGTCGCGGATATCCATATGCGCGATATCAGCGAATTCCGCCCCGGGTTTGGCGCGGAGGGGCACACGGGCAGAGGCGCGATCCATCCCTGGCTGATCGCGCGACGCGAAAAAGCCGTCTTGTGGATCACGGGCGATAACCTGATCAACGACGAACGCGAGGAGAAGGGCATCCTGATTCGCGACGGGCGGATGTTCTGGTCGGGTGAAAAAGAGGATACGCTCGCAATCTATCCCGATATGTCAATGCATATCGTCAAAAAGGGCGCAATGACGCCCGGCGCGCTCCTGGAGGATGGCGTGGAAAACGCGTATTCCTTTGGACCCACGCTGATCGACAATGGCGTCATCAACGAAAATGCGAAGTTTCACCGCGTCCGCAGGGCAAACCCGCGCACGGGTATCGGCTATCTTGCGCCGGGGCACTATATCGCAATCGTCGTCGACGGCAGACAGAATAACTACAGCGTCGGCATGCCGGTTTGGGAACTTGCGGATCTCTTTGCCACCTATGGCTGCACCGTCGCGTACAATCTCGACGGCGGGCTCTCCGCCGCGATGATCTTCATGGGGGAACAGCTCAACACGCACTCCGGCACCCGCACCGGCAGCAGCGAGGATATCTCCTATCAGCGCGCAGTACCGGATGGCCTGATGTTTGGCTACAGCACGCAGGTGCCGTCCGTCGACGATCCGGTCGCCAACAACGGCAACAACGGCAACAAGGGTTGACTTATGCAATCGTGAATCTTTCAAAAAAATGATGATACTCCGTTGTTTTTGTGGTTGACGGCGCGAAAAACCCATGCTAGAATTAAGCCCGAACAAAAAAACTGAATACCGCCTTATCAAGAGTGGCAGAGGGACCGGCCCTGTGAAGCCCGGCAACCTGTTTGTGAAGAGCAAATAAGGTGCCAATTCCGGCAGCGAAAGCTGATAGATGAGCGTTGCACCATCAGACTTGTGAAACCTCATCCGCGGATGAGGTTTTTTTGTACCTGAATATTTGGAGGACTCGATCAAATGGCAACCAGACTCTTTACGTCCGAATCGGTGACGGAAGGACACCCCGACAAGGTTTGCGACTGCATCTCAGACGCGGTGCTGGACGCAATCTTTGCGCAGGACGCAAACGCGCGCGTGGCGTGCGAGTGCGCGGCAAGTACCAACCTTGTGCTCGTTATGGGCGAAGTGACCACCACGGCGCACGTGGACATCACCCAGATCGTTCGCTCGGTTGTGGACGAAATCGGCTACAACAAACCCGAATATGGCTTCGATGCCAACTCGCTCACCGTCATCACCGCGCTGAACAAGCAGTCGCCGGATATCGCGCTGGGCGTTGACCACGCACTGGAGGAAAAGGGCGGCGAGCAGGAAGCGCTGTTTTCCACCGGAGCCGGCGATCAGGGCATGATGTTTGGCTATGCCTGCGACGAAACGCCGGAATATATGCCACTGCCGATCTCGCTGGCGCACGCGCTGACAAGATCGCTCACAAGCGTTCGTAAGAGCGGAGAGCTCGCTTACCTTCGCCCGGATGGCAAGAGCCAGGTTTCGGTGGTATACGACGGGTATACGCCCGTTCACATCGACACCGTGGTCGTCAGCGCCCAGCATGACGATGTGGATATGGAGCAGCTCAGGCGCGACATTACTGAACGCGTGATCCTGCCCGTTCTGCCCGCAAATCTGGTGGACGACAAGACTCGTATCCTCGTCAACCCGACAGGACGATTTGTCATCGGCGGACCCACGGGGGATTCAGGTCTCACGGGACGCAAAATCATTGTGGATACCTACGGCGGCTATGCGCGGCACGGCGGCGGTGCCTTCAGCGGCAAAGACCCGACGAAGGTGGACAGAAGCGGTGCCTATATCGCGCGCTATGCTGCCAAGCACGTCGTCGCGGCGGGGCTTGCAAAACAGTGCGAAATTCAGCTCGCGTACGCCATCGGTGTAGCGTGCCCGGTCTCCGTCCGCGTGGATACGTTTGGTACCGGCGTGGTGGACGATGAGAAGATTGCCCGCGCGGTGCAGAAGGTGTTTGATTTTCGCCCGGCTGCGATCATCAACGCGCTGAAACTCCGCCGCCCGATCTACCGCCAGACCGCGGCATACGGCCACTTTGGCAGGCACGATATCGACCTGCCGTGGGAGCGGCTGGACCGCGTCGAGGCGTTGAAAGCCGCGATCGTGAAATAAAGACAATCAATAGAACAAACAAGCGGAGCCCCCGGCTCCGTTTTCTTTACAATATTGTCACGTGAAGTTGGAACGTTTGTTCGGTATAATTAAGGTTGGAAATTATAAGAATCCGGAATTGACGAATTCTTATCATTTTTCATTCCAATCCTGTCAATCCGAGCGCTACACCTTTGCCACAGCCGGGGCCGTCGCCAAATCCTACAACATCTCCAACCCTAAATCCACAAGAATATAACGGTTATGTTAGTAAAGCAAAATACAATTGGTACAGTTCTTACGATGAGGCAGTCAACGCATGGGCAAAGAGCTTTTTGAGACTAAGCAAAGACTTTGAGCACTGCGCGCTTGTTTATAGGAAGGTAGATGAAAACGGAAATGAATCATATACATTCGGAGAAACAAGAGTTGGTTCAAAGGGATTGCCGCCAATATTTCAACCAAATGTGGTAAAATCTCTCGCAGATTTGTATGTGAATGAAAAGATTCCTGATGCATCTCGTGTTGGGTTTGTTCATTCGCACCCGGAGCCGCCTAAAGGATTAACGGTTGAGAATTTTTCGAATTGGGACTTGCTTTTAAGGATTCTGCCGGGAATTGACTATGTAACGCTTGTTCCATATGAACATGGAAATGCTGAACCTGTAACAAAATAAGAAAGAGGCCACAATGAAAGCGATCGTTCTGCTCATCACATCCATATTCGTCGTTGGCATGATCCAGCTATTCTTGCTGATTGCTCCTCCGCGAACAGAGGAAGAAAGCGCAAGTGACATCCTCGCAATTCCGATGGAAAACTGCGACTATTTTCTAGATTTTAGGGAGAGTGGCACAGTCTATCGAAAGGGTGAAAAGCGTGAGGCAATTGTATCAAATCACCTAGATGGATCGCCTCTTACAGGAAGTCCGGCACATCAGTACGTTGACCCGGAACAGGGGCTGACTTCCGATTTTCCATTCGAAGAGTATGACTCCTATGCCGCAAGTTTGCTGGACACTGTTCAAACGATCATCCGGAACAAGCAGTACACTTCCTACAACGACCCAAACTGGGGTTATCAGACTATGCAGTACTACTTTTTGATATCTGAAGAAGGGCTGAAACAATTCGATGATCGATCATATACATACGGATTGATCGTCTGTTACTACAGCGATGATGTCTTTCAAAAAGTAACCGTAAAGCTGTATGAAACAAAAGGCGAATCGGTAGATGTGAACGCAGAATTCGGTCACTTAACTGTGAAATCAATCTCTTAACAGATGCAATCCTGACAACCAATTCTTCTTATGTGGAGCGCAAAAACGTATAGCTGTAAAATGGCTTTTATGAACACAAAAGCCATCATAGAGTAGATACTTACTACTTCCTCAACAAGCAGGCCATGCGGACTGAGTTGATTAGTAAATGTATATTGAAAATTTGACGATCAGTCAAAGCGGAGCCACCCGGCTCCGTTTTCTTTACAATATTGTCACGTGAA
>JBDKRF010000287.1:0-13394 GCA_039683525.1 Clostridiaceae bacterium | reverse complement strand
TCTTATTCTGTTTGAGATTCCTAAGTGTTTTTGTCAGGCGCGGTCGCCTGAACGGGATGGTGATTCGTTCGTTCGATCTGCAAATCACCGGGTTTCGAAGCTGATCTGCTTCAGCTTCTGTCATTATACTACCGGGTTTTCGAAAACACCAGTACTATTTTCTAAGGCCTGATTTCCGGTAAAATGCGCCCAACACAAGCGGTTTTTCCGCTATAACACGCGGGAATACTGCACGCCGGAGTTCTTGAGCACGATCTGAAACTTGTTCCGGTCTCCGCGCGCAAGCTCCACACAATACTCGAAGATCTCGCCAGCCGTGTTCTTCGAGATCCGCTGGATGCGAAACGCGGCTTCTCCCGCGCGCATGTGCATCAGCTCCGCATCGCGCTTGTTGAGCGTGACCGCCTCGTAGATTTCCACCGCCTCCTGTGGAGAGGAACCGGTGAACTCGCGGATGGTCGCATACAACGAGTCGTTCAGCTGCTCGCGGCTCAGCTGCGGGCAGATGCGCGTCGGAATATACGCGGTCTCCATCAGGAGCGGCTCTCCGTCCGCCATGCGCAGGCGCTCAATGCGAAACGCGGTCTCACCCGCGGAGAGATGGAGCGTCTCCGCGATCTTCGCGGGCGGATGCACAGTAGAAAACGAAAGCACCTTGGAACTCGGCGCGAGCCCCAGCGCATGCATCTCCGTTGTGAAGTTATAGAGATTATTGATGCTTCTCTTGAGTTTCGGCTTGCAAACCCGTGTTCCGACGCGTTTTTTGCGAACGATGACACCCTCGTCCTCGAGCATTTGAAACGCCTGGCGGACGGTGGAGCGGCTGATGCCGAGTGTCTTACAAAGTGAGGTCTCCGTCGGCAGGGCGTCTCCCTCCCGCAGTTCGCCGGAGGAAATCCGCGCGGAAAAATAGTTCGACAGCTGCAAGTAGACCGGCGCGTCGTCCGTCCAAAGTATCTTCAGGTTCTTCCAATCCATGCGATGCTCCTCCGATGAGAACGAAATGATGCGCATCTCTATAGTCGATGCGATGCAAACGAAGTTTACTGCGATTTGTGCGATGTGTCCCCCGCGCCCGAAGCGCGGCTTAATTCCTACATTATACACGAATTGTATGCCTCTGCAATGGGAAATCGTTCCCTTCCGCCACGCAAGGCGGTAAAGCGCATCTCCGCTTGCTTTCATGAATGGAATGGTATTGTTTTTTCGCAAGCACCTCCCCTGATCCTGAAACAAAATCGCGCGCGATTTCTTACGCAATCGATTAAGTAAATGACGCTCGATTTGTGTTTCTGTTCATGAAGCTTGCAAGGTCAGGTCAGCTCAAATGCGTGTTTTCGGGTATATTGTACAAAAACACGCGCGATATTTTACAATTTCACCTCCGGCTTTTACGGATGTCGGCTATTGACAAGGCGAATCAACGCGAATATAATCTAATCACGAAATCGTTTAAGTACATCTGAATTTTACTTATTCTTTTTCGCGCTTTTCTATCCATTTACGGGTGTCTTTTGACCCGTTCCAATTTCTCAATGATTAATGTGCGACAGGCGGTATACATCATGGTAACGATCAAGGATATTTCCGAGCGCTGCGGAGTTTCGCGCGCAACGGTGAGCAAGGCGCTCAACGGACACACGGATATCGGCGCGGATACCATCGCTCAGATTCGGCGCGTCGCAAAAGAGATGGGATACCTACCAAACGCCACCGCACGCACGCTCAAACTCGGTCGTTCACACAACATCGGGGTTCTCTTCGTCGATAAAACTGCCTGCGGCTTGCGGCACGAATACTTTTCTTCGATTTTAGACAGCTTAAAAGTAGAGGCGGAGCGCCGCGGATACGACATCACCTTTATCAGTAAGGATATCGGTGAGTTTTCGATGGACTACTATGAGCACACGAAGTATCGTAACTGCGACGGTGTGGTCATCGCCTCTGTCGATTTCTCCGATCCTGCGGTACTCAAGCTCATCGCAAGCGAAATTCCCACCGTGTCTCTCGACTTCGTTTACGACAACCGCACCTCCGTGCTTTCGGACAACATCGGCGGCATCTCCGCGCTGGTGCATTACATCTACGAAATGGGGCACCGCCGCATCGCCTTTATCCACGGCGAAGATACGTCCGTCACGCAGAAGCGTTTGATCAGTTTCCACAAGACCTGCGCGAGCCTCGGCATTCGTGTTCCGGAATACTATGTCAAGCCCGCGCTCTATCACGATCCGAAGCTCAGCGGGCTCGCGACACGTGAGTTGCTTGCCCTCAACGACCGGCCTACCTGCATCCTTTATCCGGATGATTTCTCGTTCATCGGCGGTATGAACGAGCTCGAGCGTCAGGGCGTCTCGATTCCGGACGACATGAGCGTCGCGGGCTACGATGGAATCCTGCTTTCGCAGGTGCTCCGCCCGCGTCTCACCTCCTACCGTCAGGATGCGGAAACGATGGGTTGCGAGGCGGCAGCCAAGCTGGTAGAGCTCATCGAGCAGCCCAAGACTTGCCTTCCGCAACAGATCATGGTTTCCGGGCAGTTGCTCAAAGGCGACACGATCAAGAACATCAACGACTAATCCGTTTTTTCGCTGATCCGCCAGCACCTCATCAAAACCAATCATCGCGTTTGGAGGCGCACACAATGGAAAGCATCACCAATCAGGAGATTGCAACAATTTTCTACAACACTCATGCGAGCAGAACCCTTTCGCTCGCCAATATACAGAGAGGTCTCATGACGCAATCGTTGATCAAACCAGTTGGACGTATGTTTTATCTGCAGCGCTGCGGCGTTGCGCTTGATGCCGCGCACGCGGGTGCGTATTCACATCCGGCATGCCATACCGCGCCGGCTCGTGTGTTCCATTCGGATTCGTTCCTCCAGGTATCCGGTGGCTGGCACGATGCAGGCGACTACGGACGGTATGTGGTGCCTGCCTGTAAAGCCGTCGCCGATTTGCTTCTGGCGTTTCGGGCCACGCCGGAGGCATTCGGCGACGACTGGGACATCCCCGAGAGCGGAAACGGCGTTGCGGACGTGTTGGACGAGGTTCGCTTTGAGTTGGAGTGGCTGCTCAAGATGCAGCGCGACGACGGCGGCGTCTACCACAAGGTCACCTGCGCGTATTTCCCCGATATCACCGCAAATCCGCAGGAGGAAACCGCGGATCTGTTCATCTTCCCCGTCTCCACGACAGCGACCGGCGACTTTTCGGCGATCATGGCGATGGCAGCCCCGTTGTATGAATCCATTGATCGCACATTCTCCAAAAAGTGCCTGCGTGCTTCGGTCAACGCATATGAGTTTTTGAAGCACAGCAAACAGCTCCCCTTCCATAACCCGTCCGGCGTTGTGACAGGCGAGTATAATGACGAGTGCGATACAGATGAGCGCTATTTTGCAGCCTGCGCGCTGTATCAGGCAACGGGTCAGGCGTATTACCTTTCCGACGCGTCTGCGCTCTATCAAGTCGGCCGCAGTGCTGACTTTGGTTGGGCGAATGTCGGCGGTTACGGCAACGCCGTGATGTATTTCGGCTCGCGCAGCTGTGAGGATGATATCCTCGCCGGCCGCATTCGCGCCGACCTGTTGGCAACGGCGGATCGCATTTGCGAGCGCACGGAAAAAAGCCCGCTCGGCATCTCAATTTCCGAGTTCCTCTGGGGCAGCAATATGTATCTGCTCAACGATACGATGACGCTGCTCATGGCAAACGATATTCAGGAGAACGGTCGTTATATTGCCGCCGCGCGGTCGCACCTGGACTACATTCTGGGCAGCAATCCGTTGGGCATGAACTACATCACCGGCGTCAACGAGAGCTCTCCCAAGCATCCGCATCATCGGCCCTCCGCAGCGGTGGGTCAGGCGATGCCCGGCATGCTCGTCGGCGGCCCGGACGAAGGGCTGCATGACCTCGCGGCAAAGACGCTGCTCGCGGGCAAACCGTCAGCAGAGCGCTATCTGGATTCTGTGGAGAGCTACTCCACCAATGAAACCGCAATCTACTGGAACAGCGTACTGATCTGCGTCCTCGCGCGCATGAGCAAACTCGACGCGTAAGAATCTCAGAGCAATACAAAAAACGGCGGGACACGATGTCCCGCCGTTTTTGTTGTTCTATTCTTTATAACCCCAGTTGCTGCCCTGCCGCCGCTTCCGCGGCTTTGCAGGCGAGGTAGGCCTTCTCCAGATCTGCTCCGCAGCAGATGACGCCGTGGTTCATGAGCAGGCACCCGTTGCGGTTACCCAGCGCCTTGAGCGCCACGCGGCTGAGCTTCTTCGTCGAGGGCAGCGCGTGGCCCGCGCAGCGCATCTCGTCACCGATCATGCGCTGCATGTCGCCTTCGATGCAACAGATGCTCTTTCGCGCCGCCGCGAATACTCCGCAGCGCTTTGCATGCGTATGAATCACCGCGCCAACATCCGCCCGCGCGGCAAAGACGTCCCGATGCAGCCGCTTTTCGCTGGTGGGCTTCCTCTGCGCGCCGTATTCCAGCGTGCTCAGCTCTACCTTCACGATATCGTCCGGCGTGAGCATGCGGTAATCCAGCCCGCTTGGCGTGCAGAGCATGTTCCGCTCGTCAAACCGCACCGCGAGGTTGCCCCACGTACCTTGCAATAGTCCCTCGTCCTGCAACCTTCTGCCGCAGGAGACGATCTGCTCGCGCAGTTCGCGTTCCTGCGCGGTTTGCGCGGGCGCTTCCGCCTGTGCAGGTTTCGCAGCTTTTGCAGTCTCCGCCTCAGCGCTGAGATTGATCTTGGAATACTTCTTTTGGTAGATGAAATGCATCAGCGCGGCGGAGAACAGCGGAACGCGCTTTGCCCCGCCGATCTTCTGCGCCAGCAGGTGCGTCATCGCGGCTTTTTCCAGCAGGATTGCGCCGGTCATGGCTTCGCTGATCGCGCGCCCGGTGATCAGCATGCCTTCGTCTTTGACAAAGCAGCTGTTTCTGCCGCGCAAACACCGGTAGATCTCGTCCGGCGTGAGGGATTGTGCCACGCGCGCGGTCAAGCCTACGATCTGCGCCATGTCGTCCAGCTCGGCTGTCAGTGCGCGCATGCCCGCCGCGATCTGCTGCGCATAGGTTCCGCGCAATAGAAGCAGCGCCTTTGCTTCCGGCTTGACATAGAACGCGTGAAAGAAAGGCTCCTGTTCTTCGCCCGTCGAAACCTCCTGCATGGTCATATTCGAGCCTGAAAGTTCGGCAAAGAAGATTTCTTCTTCGTCACCGCGAAGAGCTGCTTTTACTACGCCCTGGTTCTCTTCAAGCAGTCCTTCATGCAGTAATTGTGCCTGTATTTCTATAAATGCTTTTGCAGCTTCTGATTTTGTCATTTGCTTTGCTTCCTTTTTGATTCGTTACGCGTGCTTTGCCTCTTCGGTAAAGCGCTTGCCGTTCGCCGCGGCGTAGACGCCCGCAAGCGAATGGTAGAGCTGCTGATACTGCGAAAACAGCACATCATAGATCGCTTTGTTTGCGGCATTCGGCTCAAACACCGCGCTCACGCGCACAAACTTCTTGGCGGACGCGAAATCCGGCAGTTCGCCGAGGCCGATGAGCGCCACAACCGCTGCGCCTACCGCGCCCGCGTTGCGAGGGTTTTCCACCACGCTGATGTTACGGCCCGTGATGTCCGAGAGTATCTGCATCCAACCTTTGTCCAGCGCACCGCCGCCGATGATGCGAATGTTGTCGCAGGCGATGTTGTAGTCCTTGCAGAAGTTCTGCAAGATCCAGCGGATGTTGTAGGCAATGCCTTCATAGACCGCGCGCATCAGGTGCTCACGCGTGTGCACCATGCTGATGTTAAACAGCGTGGCTCTGGTGGTCGTGCTCGAAACAGGGCACCGTTCGCCCAACATCCACGGCGTGCAGATCAGCCCGTCGCTTCCCGGCGGCACGGCTGCGATCACCTCATCCATGTAGTTGAATACACCCGCGCCGTACTTTTCCTTTTCGTGGCGGAAGAACTGGTCGCGAATCCCTTCGATATTCGCGCCCGCGCTCTCCGTAATGCCCGCAATGAGGTTCATCGCAGGGTCTGCGCTCTGAATCGCAGCCGCGCCATGCTTGAAGCTATCCCCCGTCTTTGTTGCCGCCGCGACCCATGCCGAGGTGCCGAGGTATACGTGAACATCCCCGTCCTCCGACTGTCCCGAGCCGACCGCCGCGGACTGCACATCGTCGCAGCCGCCGAATACGGGCGTGCCGGTCAGTAGCCCCGTTTCCTGCGCAGCCCCTTCCGTCAGCCCGCCGACCAGATCGGTGCTCTTGACCAGCGGTGGGAGTTTCTTCATATCGATTCCCGCAAGCGGCAGCACGGAAAGCCAAGTCTTCTTCTTGAGGTCAAAGCCGTAGCCGGACGCGCCGGAGAGCTCCGTTACCATCTTTCCCGTGCAGCGGAACTTGAGGTAGCCGTTGACGTCGAGGATGCGGTCGGCGTTTTGATACACCTCAGGCCGTTCCTCCTTGAGCCAGATGATCTTCGCGATGCAGTCCTTGCCCATGATCGGCGTGCCCGCAAGCAGCGTAAAGAGCCGCTTGCCGCCGATCTTTTTCATGATCCCCTGCGCCTGCTTCTCCGCGCGCCCGTCCACCCAGGTGATGTTCGGGTAGAGCACCGTACCGTCCGCCTTGACGGGGATGACGCCCTGCGCCTGCGTGGAAAACACGATTGCGGCGATGCTCTCCGGCGAGATATCGTTGTCCTTGAGCACGCGGCGGCTGGTTTCGCACACGGCCTTCCAGTAGTCCGCGGGGTCTTGTTCCACCCATGCCGGGTTGGGATAATAGGTGGGATACGGTTCGCTCGCCGTCGCGCGGATCGATCCGTCAAAGCGCACCAGTACCGCCTTGTCGGAGCTGGTTCCAATGTCGTGGGCTAGGATATAGCGTTCCATCTGACTTCCTCCCGTTCGCGTCTCTACGCGACTCTGCTCAGCATTTGCCAGTGTTAACTACGTTTGAAAACACCGTTTCAAATCTCCACAGTGCGTCTGCAATCACTTCGTCGGTATCTGCCAGAGAAGTGTAGAGGCGGCTACCCGCGAGGGTCACGATGCCGTTTGCCATGTAGGCGGCACCCATGCGCTCCATCGCGTCCTTGCGGCGCGTCATCATCGCCTTGTTCTTGAGAAGGCCGAGCGCGGACTTCACAAAGCTCATGCTGGAGTAGTCGTAGCTCATGGCACCCGTGCACTCAAGGTGAACGATCGAGCCCTGATTGTATGCCACAAACGGCCGGTCATATTTCGCGATCAAAGCCTTCAATCCATCGGTGAGCTTATCGCCCTGACGGCCCGCGATTTCGCAAGCGTTGGTGCGCTCGATCTCGCGGATTGCCGTGTAGCCTGCCAGCGAGGAAAGCGGGTTTGCCGCCAGCGTTCCGCCGACATAGGCGCGGTGCTTGCCTGTCGCAACGCCCGCCGCCATGAGCGAGGCGTATTCCTTCTTGCCGCCGACGCCGCCCGCCGCCGGGTATCCGCCCGCGACGATCTTGCCGAAGATGGTCAGATCCGGCACGATGTTGAAGTAGCCCTGCGCGCCGCCTAAGCCCACGCGGAAGCCGGTCACCACCTCGTCAAAGATCAGGAGCGCGCCGTATTTGTCGCAGAGCGCGCGAACGCCTTTGTTGTAATCCTGCGCAACGGGACGCGTGCCGCTCTCCGGGCCGACCGGCTCCACAATGACCGCCGCCGTCCCGCCCTTGACGCGGTTGAGGCGCAGCATGGTTTCGAGCATACCTAGGTCGTTCGGGCGCACCTCGTCCGTGAGTGAATAGCACGCACGCGGGATGCCGTGGGACTCCAATAGCGCGCGGCTGCCGGGAATCTTGAGCCCGTACACCAACTGATCCGACCAGCCGAGGTACGCGCCGCCGATCTTGATGATGCGCTTGTGGTTCGACGCGATGCGCGCGATGCGCAGGCTCGCCATGACCGACTCCGTGCCGCTGCCGAGCATGCGGAACATCTCGACCGCGGGCATATGGCGGTGGATCTCTTTGGCGATCATCAGCTCCGCCTCATGCAGAAGACCCGTGACCGGGCCGCATTCCTCGATGAGCCCCAGCGCAGCTTTGCGCACGGCTTCGTTGTTGCTGCCGAGGATGGTGGGACCTCCCGCCTGCAAAAAGTCGATGTAGCGGTTGCCGTCGGCGTCGTTCATGTACGCGCCGTCCGCGCGGGAGATGCAGATGGGAAACGGCTTATTGAACGCGAGGTTATGCTGCACGCCGCCGGGGATAAACTCCTTCGCCTCTTCGTAAACGGCGCGGGAGCGCGTGCATTTCTCGTCAAAATACTTCATGACCTCATTGGTATAATAATCTTCCGTCACCTCGTAAATCGGTGCATCGGTGAGTTTCTTGAGCTGCTCGTTGATCGTGTTGGGATTATCCCAGCGGCTGATTCCGCAGTTTTCCATGTTCTGATTCCTTCTCTCTTTACGCTTTCTAAATTTCTTTATTCACCCGCGCGTACGCCGCGCAGTAAAAGATCCAGCATCACGCGCATATCCTGATGCATCTGCTCCGCCTCGAAAGGCAGACCATAGGCGAGCTGGTGGTTGACCTGACCGTAGTAGATGCCGAGCGTCATCTGCGAAAGCAGCGCCGGTGTCACCCGAATCTGTGCGAGCGCTGCACCAAATTCCTGCTCATAATGCCGCGCAATCAACCGCTCAATCTCGCTGACCCTGCCGCCTTCGCCGCCAAGAATCGTCGCGTTCGCGAGCCGCGCCATCACGCGGGGGTAGTTTGCGGTGTCGTCGATGAGCTTATCCAGCAGGGCGTAGATCAGCGGCAATCCCTTGAGCTTGGAGTTCTCGCCAAACTCGATGATCTCCGCAATCTCCGCGACCGCGATTGCCTGTTGCAGCTCTCCCGCATCCGCAAAGTGGTTAAACACCGTCGTGCGGCAGACGCCGGCCGTCTCGGCTATATCGTCAAATGGCACATTGCCCACACCGTGCTTTTCATACAGCACTTTTGCCGCGTGCAAAATCGCCCGTTGTGTCTTGGTTCTTTTCCGTTCGCTCACTTGGGTTCCTCCTGTAGATCCGTCATGTTTTCCGCCTGCTGTTTTTTCGCGCGTGCGTTGGTGTTGATGCTGTCGCGGTAGACCACCAACCGCCAGTAAAGGAACTCGGTGACAAAGTTGATCAGCATCGAAATGCCGGTCATGAGATACCAGTTCCAGCCAAGATTGGTCAGCGCGTTGCCCCACCAGCTTGACAGCGGCGTATAGATTGCGTAATAAAGCGCCACAAGCAACATTGCCCGCGGAATATTGGCCGTGCTCTGAAATGTAAACTCTCTGTTCAGCGTGAAATTCCAAAGCACGCTGAGCACGAGCGCGGACAGATAGCAGACCCAATAGACCAGGCCGAATACTTCCTTGAATAAAGTAAACGACAAAAATTGAATCACACCCGCCGAAATCGAGAACAAGGCGTATTTCACGACGCGCACCATTTCTTCTTTTCTCTTTTGTTGCATGAAAAGCATTCCTCCAACGATTGAATTGTGTGATTTTATCTGGATTTTAGTTTGGACTTGAGTACAATTTTAAATTAGCACGATTTGTTTCGCGCGTCAATAGACACGCTGTTCAAAAACGGCGATTTCTTCGAAAAATCATGAAAACTGAACCATAGGTTGATTGATTTTGCGCACGTTGCGCAGGCATCGATAAAACTAACGCAATGGTTGTAAGATTTTTGCAAAATCTCAGTTCGTTTTTCGTTTCTCGCGCAGGAGTTGATTGAATATTGAGCGGCAATCTGATAGGATACGTAAGTGTGTGATTCGCTTCATACACGAGAGCACGAAATGCTCTGTTGTTGAGAAGAGACACGATTCTATTTTTTTGTTTCGGAAACGAGGAGACACTCATGAATACCGGATTTGATCTGGATCGATATTTGACCGAAGGTGTGGAGAGCATCGTCAAAGACGCGCTTTCCGCGAGCCTGAGAAACCCGAAGGAGACCGCATTTTTGCTCTCCTATGCGCTTGCTTCCAAGCGGGCAGCCGCCGCGCGAGAAAAGTACGCCACCGCGGGTAAACACATCCCATCGTTCTTAATCGCGAGCATCACAAACCGCTGCAATCTTCACTGCTCGGGTTGTTATGCGCGCGCAAACAGCCTCTGCGACGACGCGGCGACCACCACGCTACTGACGGACGAAGACTGGTGCCGCATCTTTGCGGAAGCATCTCAGATAGGAGTCTCGTTCTGCCTGCTTGCGGGCGGAGAGCCGATGCTACGGCGCGGCGTGCTGGAGTGCGCGGCAAAACAGCGTGAGATTCTCTTCCCCGTCTTCACCAACGGAACGCTGCTGAGCGAGAACATGCTCGAACTCATCGACGATCACCGCAACCTCGTGCCCATCGTGAGCATCGAAGGCGATGAAACGCAGACCGACGCGCGCAGAGGCGCGGGCACGTATCAAAAGCTCACCGCAAACATGGAGCGGATGCGCGAGCGCGGGATTCTCTTTGGCGCCTCCATCACGCTGACCACGGAGAACATCCAGACCGTCACGGGAGATGCGTTTTTAGCCGCGCTGCGCGCGCTCGGCGCAAAGGTAGCGTTCTTTGTTGACTATGTTCCGGCGGACGCGGGCACGGAAGCGCTCGCCCCCGGCGATGCGGAGCGGGATTATCTCGCGCGCAGGTTGGACGAGCTGCGCAAACTGCCGGATAGCATGATCTACGTTTCCTTCCCCGGCGACGAGCAGTTTTCGGATGGCTGCCTTGCTGCAGGTCGCGGATTTTTCCACATCAATCCCACCGGCGGCGCGGAGCCTTGCCCGTTTTCGCCTGTTTCGGACACCAATCTAAAGAATACCACGCTGCTTGCCGCGCTCGATTCCCCGCTGTTTTCGCGCCTTCGCGCCAGCGAGCTGTTGAGCGGGCATCACAACGGCGCCTGCGCGCTCTTTGGCAAGGACGAGGAACTCGCCGCCATGTGCGGCAACTAAGAACGATTCACCACGATGAACTCCGCGCGATTACGCGCTTTCTCATCAGAACAGAGGCTATATGCGAATTCCCTTAATTGAGCGAAATCTGCCCAACTATACGAAAGGCGAAGAGCTCTTTCATATGATATCCCATATCGCGGGTGGCGTGTTTGCGTTTGTTGCGCTGCTGCTTTGCGTCATCAAATCCGCGCTCGGCGGCAGCGCCTGGGCGATTGTAACCTCCATCGTGTATGGCATCATGATGATCGTGCTGTATTGCATGTCCAGCATCTACCACGGCTTAAAGCCGTCGCTGGGGAAAAAGGTTTTGCAGGTGCTGGATCACTGCTCGATCTATTTCATGATCGCGGGCACGTATACGCCGATCCTGCTTGTGGCGATTCGTCCGCTCTATCCCGTGCTGGCCTGGTCGATCTTTGGCGCGGAGTGGGCGCTCACCGCGCTCGCGGTCACGCTGACTGCCATCGACCTCAAGCAATACCGCGTGTTCTCGATGTTTTGCTATATCTTCATGGGTTGGGCGGTCATCTTCTTTGTGAAGTACGCGATTGCCGCGCTCAGCCCGGTGGGATTCTGGCTGCTTCTCTCCGGCGGACTCGCCTACACCATCGGCGCGATCCTCTACGGCATCGGCGGAAAACGGCGCTACTTTCACGCGATGTTCCATGTCTTCGTGCTCGCTGGCAGCGTGCTGCAATTTTTATCAATCTTTCTGTACGTGCTGTAACATTGATCAAAATAAAAATCTCCCTGTTGAAAGGGAGACTTTTTTTTGTATGCGCTGTTTTGTTATACATCGATTTCACTCTTGAGGTGAAAGCTACTCTTATCAAACGTCAGCATGCCTTCATCCCGCATCTTGCATAGCTCGTTGCTCATCGCACTGCGATCCACGCACAGATAGTCCGCTAGCTGCTGGCGGTTGAATGGAATCTCAAATTGGTCGCTTCCGGCGGCGAGCGATTGACCCGAAAGGTAGCTCAAAAGCTTCTCGCGCGTGCTGCGCTTGCTCATGTGCGAAAGCTTTCGCGTGAGCGCGAGGTTCTTCTTGGCGGACTCCGCCAGCATGTTTTGCACAAGCCGCGTATGAAAGCGGCAGGCGCTGGAGCAAATCTCCAGCATGTGCCGCGCGTCAATCATCATAACCGAGCTATTCTCCGCGGCGATTGCGCTCACGCGCAGCAGCTCTCCCGGCAAAAACGCATACGATTCACCGAAAACGTCGCCCGGCCAGATATCCGCAATGATGTTGCGGTTGCCCCAGAAATCCTCTTCGATGATCTGGACCCGCCCGGAGAGCACCATGCCCACGGACGCGATGTCCTCTCCCTGATGCAGAATGATCTCGTTTTTCGCAAAGTCGCGATAGGCAGGCGCGATGCAGCCGAGCAGCATCGGCAGCTCCTCCTCCGTCGTGCCGCGAAACAGCGATGTTTTCTTTAAAAAAGCGTAGGATACCGGTTGACTGTTTTGCGTACTCATGGTGTCTTCTCCTTTGCGTGGGCATTAGCAAAAAATCTCTTTTATACAACGATATTCTATCGCGAAATCGCATAGGTAATCGTTGTATTTCCAACATACTTGTTTGCTTTATCATAGTATACTTCGGTTACAGTGTCAAGAGACGCTCAAATATTTGACCAAAGAGACATCCGCTGAAAAGAACGAAGCGGATTGGAAAGGACTTTTAATGATTCGTAAAATCATTCAAATCGACGAGGAGCTCTGCAACGGCTGCGGCGCATGTGCCAACGCCTGCCATGAAGGTGCAATCGCCATGGTAAACGGCAAAGCAAAGCTGATGCGGGACGACTATTGCGATGGGCTCGGCAACTGCCTGCCCGCTTGTCCCACGGGAGCGATTTCGTTTGTCGAGCGCGAAGCCGCGGCCTATGACGAAGCGGCGGTCAAGGCAAAGCAGGCCAAGGAATCGGCTGCCCCTGCCGCGCCGCACTTTGGCTGCCCCGGCACGCGCAGCCGCGCCATCGAGCGCGCGGATCGCCCGGCGGTTGCCTCCTGCGACTGCTCCAGTGCGGGCAACTCCTCCGCCTCGCAGCTCACGCAATGGCCGGTGCAGATCAAGCTTGCGCCCGTTAACGCGCCGTTCTTTCACCACGCAAAGCTGCTCATCGCGGCGGACTGCACCGCGTATGCCCGCGGGGACTTCCATGATCGCTTCATGAAAAACCATGTGACGCTCATCGGCTGCCCGAAACTCGACATGACAGATTACGCAGAGAAGCTGACCGAGATCCTGCGGCTCAACGACATCCAGAGCGTGACCGTCGTTCGCATGGAGGTGCCCTGCTGCGGCGGAATCGAGCACGCGGTGAAAAACGCACTGCTCGCCAGCGGCAAGATGATCCCCTGGCAAGTAGTCACGATCGCGACCGACGGCA
>JBDKRF010000286.1:0-2146 GCA_039683525.1 Clostridiaceae bacterium | reverse complement strand
AAATCACAAGAAGCCCTGATCCAAACGAAATTGGACAGGGCTTTTGTAATTGAGCGCAGCAGCGGGACGTTCAAGATTAAAAAATGACACATATCGATCAAGAGTACCGAGAAGATCATCCGTACTACGAAGATTAAATTCGAGATACAATTCGTTTTTCATCCAACCGTTGAGAGCTTCAATCACAGGGTTATCGGTAGGCGTCCCAACACGAGACATAGACCGAAGGATCGGATATCCAGCGTGTGAAAGCTGAAAACCACGCGAAGAATAGACAGAACCTTGATCCGTATGCAACGTTACTGTTCTGTTCAACTGGAGTGATTTTTGTTTGAGTGTTTCTAGGCAATCATAGTATGGTGCGGCATTGCCATTTCGAGAAAGGGCGTGCGCGAGAATTTCGTTATTAAACGTATCTAGGAGGATTGTCCATTCATAGCGCACACCTTTATTCATGAGGCAGGTCATGTCTGACACAACTAGAGACATCGGCTCACACGCATTCCAACGGCCCTTCACGCTGTTGGGAAATCTAATATGCTCTTCTCCAGCTTTGCGATAGTGATACGGTCGTGCTTTTGAACGGATTCCCGCTTCTTTACAGCATTTATGTGCAAGGAGATCCGAAAATACCAGATTGCTTTCCCTTCGGACTGCTGTCGCTAAACGGTGATATCCCCAGGTTTTGTGCTGTTGGCTCTTTTGCTTGAGTATCGATGTGAGCTCGATGCGAAATCTTTCATACTGGTTTGGCGTATCCTTTCGTTTCAACCATTTGTAGTAACTGCTCGGATTGATCTCTAGCAGCCGGATGAGCAGGCTGACAGGATATTTCATTTTGAGTTCTTCGATAATTTCGTAGCCACTCCACCGCTGGTGATCACGATTCTGTCCGCACCCTCTCCTTCCACCCAATATCCTTTTTTTAAGCGTGCTATCTCAATGTCCTGTTTCACAACCCGTAGCCTTAATTCTTCTAGCTCCGTCAATGATTTGCTTGTATGCAATGCGGAATATGGATTCCCTTTTCGTGGTTTGGGTCTTAAACCGTCCTCGCCCGCAATCGCATATCTCTGTATCCATGCTGATATCAACGCATTATTTGCGCCTTCCTGCTTTTCCAGTTCTCGAATAGACACATGCTCTTCTGTGTGCCGCTTCACGATTCGTAGCTTCTCTTCAAAGCTCCACTTCCGAAACTTCTGTCCTTTCTTCGCCATCTTCTTTTCCCTCCATATGAAAAGTAGACACTATCTTTTTGATAATGTCTACTTTTACTTTACAGGTTCAGTCTGCGAAAAACAGCGCGCTTTTTGTTTGGGTTACGTTGAACTTGATCCGCGCAGTTCCAACAAAAACTGCACCGTTTGCTCCAGATGCATCCCGCGGGAAGCCTTCACAAGAATGGTATCGCCATTTTGCACCAATTTCGGCAGGGCGGCGAGCATTTCTTCCTGCGTTGCGAAATATCGCGTGCGCTCCGCAGCAGTCTTCGAAGCGCTTTCGTATAGATAGCGGCTTTCCGCGCCAACGCAGAGGAGGAGCTCAAACCCTTTGTTTGCGGCATATTCGCCAACCTGCTTGTGCAGCTGCTGCGATTGTGCGCCGAGTTCGCGCATATCCCCCAGAATGCAGACACGCCGACCGGGGCATTTCTCCAGCACATCCAGCGATGCTTGCACGGAGGTCGGGTTTGCGTTGTAGGTGTCGTCCACGAGCGTGAAGCGCGGCGTGTGTTTGACGTTCATGCGTCCCGGCAGCGGCTCGTAGGTCTCGATGCCCGCCGCGATTTCGTCCAGCGGCATATCGAGCAGCAATCCGACCGCAACGGCGGCGAGTGCGTTGTAAACGGAGTGCAGGCCAAGCGCGGGTACGTGAACGCGCTGCGTTTGACCCGCGTAATTGGCGGTAAACGACATGCCGTCCAGAATTAAATCTTCAATATCGGTGGCTCGTACGGCGCAGCGTTCGCCGAGGCCATAGAGCAGGGAGCCGGGCAGCGTGGAAAGATACTCGTCGTCGCCGTTGGCAACGATGCGTCCGTTGGGTCGCATGTGCCGGAGCATCTCCGTCTTGCCGCGAAAAATGCCTTCGCGCGTGCCGAAGTTTTCGATGTGCGCATAGCCAATGTTGGTAAAGAGGCAGA
>JBDKRF010000285.1:0-6272 GCA_039683525.1 Clostridiaceae bacterium | reverse complement strand
AGGAGAATCCATGAAGACGAGGATCATCGTTGGTATCCTGTTGGTTCTCCTGCTGATCGTCGTGCTCTTTGTCGGCGGCTTTCTACTGCTGAGCGTACTTGCGCTGTTTTCACTTGCCGCGATCTATGAGCTGGGGCAGACATTCCGTAAAAAAAGCTATGACCCGATCCTGATTCCGGCGTATGTGTTCGCAATTGCGTATCCTTTCGTTTACTTTTACCTTGGCATGCTGCCCATGTTTGTGCTGTATATGGCAACTGTGATGACGACGATGATTTGGTCGCTCTTTACCAAGCGGCATACCACGAACGACATCATTCCGTCCTTATTTATCTTGAATTATCCGACCTTGTTTTTGATGTGCATGCTGCTGGTCTACTACAGCTTCGGAAGACCCATTGCGCTGGTTGCGGCGGGTATGGCGTATGCTGCTCCGGAGTGCGCGGACACCTTTGCTTACTTTGGCGGGACATTCCTCGGCAAACACAAGCTTTGCCCGACGATCAGCCCGAAGAAGACGGTGGAAGGCGCAGTCTTCGCGCTCATCGGCGGTACGGCGTTTGGATTTGGCATGTTCTATTTACAGCGGCTTTGGGGCGCTAACATCAATATGATCGTTTTGTTGCTGCTGGGGCTCGGCTGCGGCCTATTCTCCCAGTTTGGCGATTTATTCGCGTCCCTCTTAAAGCGCTGGGCGGGAGTTAAGGACTTCTCCAGCGTATTCCCGGGTCACGGCGGTATCATCGATCGCATCGATAGCATCATGTTCTGCACGCCGGTTGTACTTTGCGTGTTTTTGTTCATGCAAAAACTCGCTGCATTTTGAACACATGCGCGGCGAGAAACCGCGCTTACGGTAACGTATGAAAAAACAAATCTCGGTGCTTGGCTGCACCGGCTCCATTGGACAACAAGCGCTTGACGTGATCGCCACTCATCCGGAGGACATGGCGCTCTTTGGCATTGCCGCAAATCGAAACGTCGAGGATATGCTCGCGCAGGCAAAGAAATACCGTCCGCGTGTGGTCGCCTGTGAAGTGGCGTTTGACGCTTCGCTGCTGCCGGAGGGCACGGAGGCGTTCATGGGAGAGGGCGCGGCAAGCAAGCTCGCAGCCCTCAAAGAAGCGGACGTCGTGGTCAACGGCATCAGTGGCTTTGCCGCCCTAGCGCCATTGATTGCGTCTCTAGAGGCGGGCAAACGAGTAGCGCTCGCCAATAAAGAAAGCATTGTTTGCGGTAAACGCCTGATTGATCGCGGACTGCGCGAATATGCAGGTGAGATTTTACCCGTGGACAGTGAGCAGAGCGCGATCTTCCAGTGCCTGCAAAACGGCAAGAAGAGTGAGGTTTCAAAGCTAATTCTGACCGCGTCCGGCGGGCCATTCTGGCGCAAACCGCGCGAGGAATTGGAGCAGATCACGCCGGAGCAGGCGCTCGCACACCCGACCTGGAACATGGGGAAGAAGATTACGATCGACTCCGCAACGCTCTTCAACAAGGGGCTGGAAGTGATCGAGGCGGCATATCTGTTTGACCTGCCTGCCGAGCAGATCGACGTGGTGATTCACCCGCAGTCGATCGTTCACTCGATGGTGAGCTATCTCGACGGAACCTGCATGGCAAACATGAGTAAACCCGACATGCGTTTACCGATTCAATACGCGATTACATACCCGGAGCGAAAAGATTCTTCCTGCACACCGCTGCTGTTGTATCACGAGCAGCCGTTGACGTTTCACAAGCCTGATTTAGAACGTTTTCTGTCTCTCAGAATGGCGTATGAAGCGCTCAAATCCGGGCTTTCCTACCCGCTGGTCTATAATGGCGCAAATGAGGCGGCGGTGGAAGCATTTTGTAGCGGGGTCATCGGCTTTCTGGACATTGAACGAGTCGTAGACTATACTCTAAATCAGCATACTCCAAGAGCGCTCGATACGCTCGAGGAGATTATGGAAGCGGATCGACTCGCGCGCGTTGTTGCAAAACAAGTGATTGAACGCGTGGGTCAGGAAAGGCGGAACCGGCATTGAGCACGGCAATCTCCATCTTAGCGGCGTTGGTGCTGCTATCTCTGCTCGTAATGATTCATGAGCTGGGACATTATTTTGCAGGACGCGCGCTCGGCTTTTCAATATTGGAATTCTCCATCGGCATGGGGCCGAAACTGCTCAAGAAAAAGGACAAGCGCGGAACAGAGTTTAATCTGCGCGCGTTCCCGATTGGCGGCATGTGCCGCTTTGAGGGCGAGGACGAAGCTGCCGCCAACGAACGGAGTTTCAACGCACAAAAGGTTTGGAAGCGGATCATCGTCGTTCTCGCGGGACCGATTACGAACCTTGTGTTTGCAATCCTGCTTGCGTTTGTGACCCTGAGCGCGTTTGGCGATTTTGTGCCTGCCATCTATTCGGTGGATGCCGGAACACCGGCGGACGTAGCGGGGGTCATGCCCGGAGACGTGATCCTGGAGATCGACAACAAACCGGTTAAGTTTTATTTTCAAACGGTCGATATGGTGCTCGCGGTGAAAACCAGCGATATGCCGCTGACGGTCAAGCGCGATGGTACGGAGCAGACGCTTGTTTTAAAAAACGTCTACAACGAAACTCTGGGCAAGAATAAGATTGGCGTCACCATCACCACTGAGCGACAGAAATTTGGCGTTGGCGAAAGTGCATTGCGCTCGGTCAACTATGTGACCGCAACGCTTGTGGAGACATTCCGCTTTATCGGAAGAGCCTTACAGGGCAATGCGACGAGCTCTGACGCGGCGGGACCAGTCGCCATCGTCGCGATGATCAGCGAGGCGGTTCGCTCTAGCGGAGAAACGGTGCTGCGCCAACTGGTGCTCATCAGTGCGAGCCTTGGCATCATGAACCTGCTACCCATTCCGGCGATGGATGGCGGCAGATTTATGTTCATGCTGCTGGAGGTCGTCCGCGGCAAACCGATTTCGCAGGAAAAAGAAGGTATGATCCACTTTATCGGGCTATTGCTGCTCTTTGGGCTGATCATATTTATGACATTTAACGATGTATCAAACCTGCTGAAGGGTACGTTCAGCTAAACTGAACAGAGCATTGAACGAGTTTAAGAGGGTATACGTGTCCAGCAAAACAAAACAAATCCTCGTCGGCGGCGTTCCCGTCGGCGGAGGAGCACCGGTTTCGGTGCAATCCATGACAAATACCGATACGCGGGATGTCGAGGCCACTGTGGCGCAGATTCAGGCGCTCACCGAGGCGGGCTGCGACATCGTGCGCTCTTCTGTTTACGATTTGGCTTGCGCAAAAGCACTCCGGCAGATCAAGAACCGTATTTCTATCCCGATTGTAGCAGATATTCATTTTGACTATCGTCTCGCGATCGCAGCGATGGAAAACGGCGCGGACAAGCTCCGCTTCAATCCTGGCAACATTGGCAGTGAAGATCGCGTGCGCGCCGTGGTCGATTGCGCAAAGACACATCATACGCCCATCCGCATCGGCGTCAACGCGGGCTCAATCGAGCCTGCACTGCGGCAGAAATATGGCGGGCCGACAACCGAGGCGATGATCGAAAGCGCGCTCAAGCACGTTGCGCTACTCGAACGAGAAGGCTTTACGGACATCGTTCTTTCGCTGAAAGCTTCCAACGTGCGGGACACGGTGGACGCTTACCGCGCGATTGCTAAGCGAGTCGACTACCCGCTGCACGTCGGCGTCACGGAGACGGGGGACGTCGCAAACGGTATCATCAAATCCGCAGCGGGGATTGGGTCGCTCTTACTCGACGGCATTGGGGACACGATTCGCGTCTCGCTGACGGATGATCCCGTCAGAGAGGTTGAAGTCGGTTTAAAGATCCTCCGCGCAGTTGGCTTGCGCAGAGATGATATTGAGATCGTGAGCTGCCCAACCTGCGGTCGAACGCGCGTGAACGTGATGCACATGGTGGAGCTTGTCAACAGCCGCTTGCCGCACAAGAAGGGCTATCTCAAGGTCGCAGTCATGGGATGCGCGGTCAACGGTCCCGGAGAAGCGCGGGATGCGGACATTGGCGTTGCCTTTGGCGACGGGAATGGCATCCTGTTTGAGCATGGCGAGAAAGTCTCGCATGGAACGGCGGAAGACGTCGTGGAGCAACTGATCGCCCGCGCAAGCGAGATGCTTGCCGAGCAGAAGAAATAGAAGATTATCCATAACTGTTTCGACAAACGATAGCGATAAAGTTAACCGGAGGATGGGGAGCGTTGCAGGAAGAGCTATTTGCCACGCTGGGTCGCGTTGGCATACACGATGAATCCATTCAGCTCGAAAATGTCGTTCTCAACCGTGAGCAAAATCTGCTGACGGTCTTTTTTCGTTGCAATCGGGAACCTTCGATCGAACAATCGCAATTATTGACGGATACCCTGACCGAGCGGCTCGGTGGCACGAGAGTGCGCGTCGTTTGGCTCAGCGACGAATATTATCAGGAGCTGGAGACGCAGGACGAAGCGGCGCAGTTTGAGGCGCAAAAGAGCGCGACCGCCGGAACGCCTGCACCCTCCGGCAAACGCTCCATCTACGGCGGCTTTGTGCCCAGCGGAAAGTCGACGCCCATCCGCGCGCTCAAGCCCGGCAAGGATAAGTGCATCATCGAAGGCACGGTCGTTTCGATCAACGAACGAAATTCCTTTAAGAATAAGCGCCGTAAGGACGCGGTGAGCTTCCCGCTGGATGTTTCCATTACCGATGGAACCGACTCCATCTATTGCTCGCTTTTGCTGGATGACGAAGAGCAGAAGGCGAATATCATGGCGGAGTTTACCAGCGCGAAGAAAAATCGCGACCGCGTGCTTGCGCAGGGCGTCTGCCGAGAATCGCAGATGACGGGCGAGCTGATGTTTTACGCCAACAGTATCTGCCTTGTACCTGGCGTCTGGCGCGAAGATACCTGCGAACTCAAGCGGGTAGAGCTGCATCTGCATACGCGCATGTCCACACAAGATGGCATCACCGAGGTTGGCGCCGCGTTTGATACCGCAAAACGCTTTGGTCACAAAGCGCTTGCCATCACCGACCACGGCGTGGTGCAGGCGTTCCCCGCGGCGGCAAAAGCCGCGAAGAAAGCAGGGGTTAAGCCGATCTTCGGTGTGGAAGGCTATCTTCTACGCGAATCCGAGCTGATCGATATGGAGCAAACCTATGTCGTGTTTGACTTGGAGACGACGGGGCTCAAGCCGGAGCAATGTGAAATCATCGAAGTCGGCGCGGTCAAACTCAAGGACGGCGTGATCGTCGATCGATTCCAAACGTTTGTCAACGACGGCGTGGTCATCCCCGCAAACATCACGGAACTGACGGGAATCACGACCGACATGCTGGTGGGTGCGCCGAATACCAGAGAAGTATTGACCCAATTTCACGATTTTTGCGAGGGCTGCTGTCTCGTTGCGCACAACGCGGAATTCGACATGGGCTTTATCCGCCACCACGCGGCGCGCTTCAACATCAATTTTTCCAACCTTTATGCCGATACGCTGATGCTATCGCGCAACTTGATGCACGATTTGATCAATCATAAGCTCGACACGGTCTGCGAAGCGCTGGACGTCGTGCTGGAGACGCACCATAGAGCATCCGACGATGCGGCGGCGACAGGCGAAATCTTCCTCAAGCTGCTGCAAAAGCTGCGCGATCTCGGGCTGAATCAACTGCCCGTTCGATCGGAAGAGACCAAGCAGGAGCGTGGTAAGAAGCGCGCGCAGACCAACCACATCATCATCCTTGCCAAAACACAGGCGGGCATGAAGAACCTGTACCGCATCGTAAGCTATGCGCATTTGGATCACTTTCACTACAATCCGATCATTCCGTTCAGTCTGCTTTCGCTCTATCGTGAGGGATTGATCTTAGGCTCGGCCTGCGAGGCGGGCGAGCTGTATCAGGCGATCTTAAAAGAGGCGGGTGAAGAGAGAATTGAGTACCTCGCCAAGACCTACGATTTTCTGGAGATTCAGCCACGCTGCAACAATGCGTTTCTCGTGCGCGAAAACAAAGCCACCGAGGAGCGGCTTCTCGACATCAATCGCGAGATCGTTGCCCTTGGCGATCGCCTAGGTCTCCCAGTCGTCGCGACGGGGGACGTGCATTTTCTCGACCCGGAGGACGCAATCTTTCGCGAGGTGATCCTCACCAAGAACGGCTTTGAGGATGCTGCATTTCAGGCACCGTTGTATTTTAAAACGACGACGGAGATGCTCGAAGAATTCGCCTATCTGGGCGAGGAGACGGCGCGTCGCGTCGTCGTGG
>JBDKRF010000284.1:0-2069 GCA_039683525.1 Clostridiaceae bacterium | reverse complement strand
ATGGCTGGTCTCCAAAAACGAATCCTAATCAGCCTCGCTCTCCGCCTCCAGGCTATTTATTCACGATGAGTTCAGGAGAGGCGATTTTCTGGATGAGATGATTGATTCTAAATTTATTCTAACATAGGACAGAGAAAAAGAAATCCGCCTCGAAAACCGAGGCGGATCTGGATACACATTAATCGAGGATGGATTTAAGCAGCTTTGGCTTTTTCCACCACTGCCGCAAATGCCTGAGGATCGCGGACAGCCAGGTCTGCGAGCATCTTGCGGTTCAGGGTGATCCCCGCGACTTTCATACCGTGAACAAGACGGCTGTAAGAAATGCCGTTAATGCGAGCAGCCGCATTGATACGGGCAATCCACAATTTGCGCAAGTCGCGTTTGCGTACGCGGCGATCGCGATACGCATACCAGAGCGCCTTCATCATGGTCTCGTTGGCACGCCGGAAGAGGCGGTGGCGAGTACCGAAGGTGCCCTCAGCCAGTTTCAACATCTTTTGATGTCGGTCGTGGGAGTGACCTCCACCTTTTACACGAGTCATATAAACTCCTTTGCGAACCCCTGGGCGCCGGTGAGAAACTCACCTGTTGCAAACACCCAACAGCCGCACAAAAAAAGGATACGATGGACTGAAAAAATCAGTCTTTCATATACGGAGCAAGCCGGCGAACAGACTGTTTGATCTTGTCGCCCTCAACGGGGACCATCTCAGCCAGCAGCGCCTTGGTGCGATCCGAAGTACGGCGGCGGAAATGGCTCTTGCCACCCTTCGTACGCATCAACTTGCCCGACCCACTCAAGCGAAATCGCTTTGAAGTTGCTTTATGGGTCTTCAGTTTGATTTTACCTGCTTTTAGCTTGCGGGGCACAGCAATACTCCTCTCGACAAAATTCTGCGGACAACTTGTCTCTGTCCGCAGGTGATCCACAAATCATTAAGGTACCTACGCGTCCGTTTCAGATTTTTCCGGTGCTGCTTCGGTCGCGGCAGCTTTTTTCTTACCAGGTTTGCCAGGAGCGAGAAGCATCGCCATCGTGCGACCTTCCATGGCAGGAGGTTGTTCGACAATAGCGACATCCGACAGTTCTTGCGCAATTTCTTTCAGGTCTTCGAGCGCCAGTTCAGGGTAGCTGATCTCACGCCCGCGGAAGCGAACCGTTACCCGCACTTTCATTCCATCCTGCAACCAACCGCGTGCATCGCGGGTTTTGAACGAGCGGTGATGTTCGTTGGTTTTGGGACGAAGGCGGATTTCTTTGACCTCGATTTTAGTCTGTGCCTTACGGGCTTCGCGTTCCTTCTTGGTGCGCTCATAAAGGAACTTCCCGAAATCCATAATGCGGCAGACGGGGGGCGTTGCCCCACCGGCAACCTCGACAAGATCGAGTTCGGCTTCACGTGCCATACGGAGAGCCTGGTCAATCGGAACTACACCGACATTTTCTCCGTTGGCGCCGATCAGGCGTACTTCTGGCACCCTGATCATTTCATTGACCCGATAATTTGTAGCGCTGATAATGCACTCCTTTTTGATAAATCCGATACAAATCTAACCGCTGAGGAACCCAGACGGTCGACGCGTTGCCTGATGATACCACATGTGGGTGAGAATCGTCAACATTTAATGGGATAACCACACATTGACGAGGATCTTATAGAAACAACGGAGGGTGGGGTGGTGAGACACCCCACCCGGAAACACTCGGTTGAGATCAAATGCCTGCTTCGACGTCGGCGTTCAGTTTGGCGAGGAAGGCATCGACGGACATGGCGCCGGGATTTTCACCGCCGCGCAAACGCAGTGCAACCTGACCCTGTTCGGCTTCTTTATCGCCCACCACCAGCATGTAGGGGATCTTCTGGTTCTGAGCGTCGCGGATTTTGGCGTTCATGCGGTCAGCGCGGTCATCGACTTCCACACGGATGCCCTGTGCTTTGAGACGATTTTCGACTTCCTGCGCATAGGCAAGATGACGATCTGCAATGGGGATGATCACCGCCTGGACAGGGGAAAGCCAGACCGGGAAGGCGCCCGCGAAATGCTCGATGAGCACGCCGAGGAAG
>JBDKRF010000283.1:0-1845 GCA_039683525.1 Clostridiaceae bacterium | reverse complement strand
ACCTCGCGCATGCGATCAACAGCGGCAGCCTTTACGAAGATTTTCTTGAAAATCCTGCGCAGGTTCAGAAACGCATCCTCGACATCGCGATCCAGTTCGCGCGTGGCCTCCACTACGCGCACGAATCCCGAGACGAATCCGGCAAACCGCAAAACCTCATCCATCGGGATGTCAAGCCGGGGAACGTTTTGCTTTCCAAGAGCGGCGAGGTTAAAGTTTCCGATTTTGGTCTAACCAAGTCTGTCACACGGCCCCCGCAAGGTGCCCCGGCAGGCGACGCGGAGGCCTCCTGCTTCAAAGGTACGCTTGCCTATTGCTCGATGGAGCAAATGGATGAAAAGCCCCTGACGCAGCGAACCGATCTCTACAGCTGGGCGGTTTCCGTCATGGAGCTGTATGTCGGCGGACATCCCTGGACAAACGGCGTCGTTGCGGGGCTGAACTGTCAACAATATTTCAGCGAAGCACAGATTCCGATTCCCGCGCCAATGGTGGATTTACTGGAGCGTTGCCTCGCCAGCGAGCCGGACGATCGCCCGCACGACTTTGGGCTTGTCATTGCGGAACTGCGCGCGATCTATCGCATGGAGACAGGCGAAGACTACCCGCGTGAGGCAAGCAAGGCCGCCGCCGACACGGCGGATTCGCTCAATAACCGCGCGCTGAGCATGCTCGACATTGGAAAACCCGAGGAGGCGGAGAAGCTCTGGGAGAAAGGGTTATTGACGAATCCCAACCATTCCGACCTGGTTTTTAATCGTCTCTTGTTCCAACTTCGAAACAACAGAATCAGCGCGAGTAACGCTCTTCGTATCATGCGAATGGATTTCGAAAACCACTTTGGAAATAGTCATTCCTCAAGCTTATGCAGCATGATCGCCTATGAGGGCGGCGATCTGTACTCCGTGAAAGGATATGCGAGCCGCTCGGACGAGCCGGAAGCAGTAGCCTTGTTGAGCGCCATAGAAACCGGGATAGCTTACACTTGCAGATCGATACTGAGCAAAATTACGAACTACGGCGAGAGCATGCATCTTCAGGCGCGTTACGAGGAGATGGAACAGACCATTCAAAGTCTGATCCGCGCGGACAGATTGGAAGAAGCGATGCGCCTCATGACAACTGCTGTTTACGACCCTGACCTCCAAGGCTTTGCATTTTCACCCGAACGAGTTCAACTCAGCGAGGAGCTACGTAAATACGGGTTTCTGTTCTATGTTGCATCCGTTTGGCACGTGCGGACGCTTTCCAGCCGGCTGGCGGAAGGCATCTGCTTTACACCGGATGGAGACAAGCTGCTTCTTCATAACACACTTTATCAGGTTGCGACGAACGATGTGATCCGCGTTTATGAAAACTGCGGTGAAGTTTGCTCGCGAATCTCGCCTGATGGCAAAGCCTTCCTAGCATCGAATCATTCGGACGAGTTCTCTGTCATCGACGTTCTCTCCGGTGAAATGCAAAAGAAGGTGCGTACGTTTCGATCCGACATAACCCACATGGTCTGGAGTGCGGATGGAACACGCATCTTAATCGGAGAAGAAGATGGAAGGATCATGTTGTTCGATTCCAAGACAATGGAAGGGGTTATTTCGATTGATCTTGAGGATGGCCCTATTCGAAAGCTAAACATCAAGTATGACGGAAGCGAAGCCTTTGTCCTGAGCGACACCATGCTGAATCATATTCGTTTCGCCCCCTTGGAAGTCGTGAAGCGTTATCAATCCACAACAAAAGTTTATGATTTCTGCGTCAATCTTCATTACGATACGTTGGCGTTCGCTTATGGTTATTACGGATTGTACACAGTCGATTTGGAAACGGGAAAGCAAACACATCATACGG
>JBDKRF010000282.1:0-10860 GCA_039683525.1 Clostridiaceae bacterium | reverse complement strand
AAGGCCAAGCCTGCGATACTCCGGCAGGATCTCGAGAAGCCCCATCGAGCGCTCCTCATGCGTACCGACAGCCTACAATTTCTCCGCGCAGGAATACGCCGAATAGATCCGCCTCGATTCGATCACGGATATAGCCGATGTCGTCCACCATATGATAATGCGCGTGAACAAAGCCAACATGACTCTGATCGAGTTTCCGGATCTCTGCACCCTCCGGCAAGGAGTAAGTGATGGGCTCGCGGGAACGATACACCGCGTTGTAGCACTCCATCTGTGTTCGAAATCCGAGCCTTTGCTCCAGCAGATCGCGGGATTTCGCGCCGCGCAAGACGACAAGTCGCGACTTGGATTCGGCAAGACCTTCCCCGATCAAGGGGAAGAACGTCTCCACAAACTCCTGCTCGCATGCGAGGAAGTACAGATCGTCATACAGGAAGAGAACGCCGTGTTCATTCTCCGCGAGCGTCTGCACATTTGGCATGCGCGAGGCTTCCAAGACGTCGATGTTACCTAACTCGTCCTGCATCAGTTTCTCATAAGTTTGCTGTTTCATGAGCGCTAGTCTAGCACAAAGAATGCCGTTTGACAACGCGAAACGGTTGGATCATGCGTGTAGAATCGTATATTCAATCCTTCGTGCGCGTGTCCGCGACGTTTGACAGACCCCCTGCCAAATGGTAAACTACGGGGGTATCATAGAGTGGAGTATAGGGGAAAGTGTACCCTCTTACCCGAAAGGAACCGCACCAAATGGCGGATGCAACTGCGATTGTACTGACCCTCAACGAGGAGAAAAACATCGGCGAGTGCTTAAGGTCCGTTGCTGGGTTTTGTAGCCGCGTGATCGTTCTCGACAGCGGCAGCACGGATCGCACCCTGGAGATTGCGCGGGAACACGGAGCGGACATCTACGAGCACCCGTTTACGTATTATGCCGCGCAGTATAACTGGGGCGTGGACAACGCAAACATCACCACGGGCTGGACGCTCCGGCTGGATGCGGACGAACGCTTTACGCCGGAAGTCTGCGCACACTGCGAAACGCTCCTGCTGGAGCACGCAGAAGACGACATCAACGGCATCGTGATGGAGAGCGACTTTTTCTTTCTCGGTCGTCAGATGAAGCACGGCGGCAGCAAGAAGCGCAAGATCATGCTCTTCAAAACCGGCAAGGGCAGAATCGAAGACCGTAAGCGCGACGCGCACACGATCCTGCTGGAAGGGCGCCCCGTCGCGATCAAGGAGCGCTATCTGCACTATGACTTCAAGGATTTAACGAGCTATATCAGCCGCTATAACTGGTATGCCATCCGCGAATTGCAGGACTATATCGCGTTTGAACAAGGCGCAAGCATTGATGCAAACACCGATCCGCAGCTGATGCAGCACCGCAAGAAGAAGTTTACGGTCTATTATCGCGCGCCGATGTTCCTGCGCGCATGGCTCTGGTTTATCTATAATTTCTATTTTCGTCTGGGATTTCTGGACGGAAAAGAAGGGTATCTCTACCACTACTTTGAGAGCTATTGGTATCGTTTTCTGGTGGACGCCAAGATCTACGAATACCGAAAGACGGGGAAGATGGAAAGCGAACTGCGTGCGCTGGGAAAGTGAGTGATCGTGTGGTAAATCCCGTTCGTGTCATGATGGTTTTGACCGTTCGATACGGTAAAAACGGCATCGCAAACTGCGTGATGAACTACATTTCGCGGATAGATCCCGCGCGGGTGCGCTGCGACCTCGTCTGTCCCAACGAACCGGGAGAACAGGCGCGTGCACTGGTAGAAGAGACGGGAGGAAGCGTCTTCGTCCTCGGCGGGCGAAACCGGCATCCGCTTTCGTACATTCGCAAACTTGGTGGTCTCGTCCGGGAGCGGAAGATTGAAATTCTTCACGCGCACGGCAACAGCGCGACGCTCGCAACCGAGATGATCGCGGCTAAGCGCGGCGGAGCCGGCGTGCGCATGCCGCACTCGCACAACACCACCTGCAAGATGAAGACCATCGACAAGTTCCTGCGTGGCGTGTTTTACCGGACAAGCACGGACTGCCTAGCCTGCTCCGACGCGGCAGGCAGGTGGCTTTATCCAAAACGCGCATTCATCGTGCTAAACAACGCGATCGATACGGAGCGGTTTCGCTTCGTGGCTCAGCAGAGAGAGTACGCGCGCGAGAGTCTCGGCATCGCGCCGGACGCTTTCGTTTATCTGCATGTTGGCGCGTTCAACGAGCAGAAAAATCAGGCGTTCTTATTGGAAGCATTTCAGCGATTGCTAGAGCAGAAAGCGAACGCGCGGCTGTTGCTCGTGGGCGACGGCGAGCGCAGAGCCTCCTGCGAGGCGCGCGCTGAAGCGCTGAAGATCGGCAAACAGGTTGCATTTTTAGGTCTGCGGGACGATATCCCCGCGCTGCTTTCTGCGGCGGACGCGTTTGTGCTACCCTCGCTGCACGAAGGCTTGCCGCTGACGCTGGTCGAGGCGCAGTGCGCCGGGTTGAGCTGTGTGGCGTCATATTGCGTCACGCGCGAGGCCGCGCTGACGGAGCTGGTGACGTTTGCATCCATCGAGCGTGCGGAGTCGTTTGCGGACGCGATGGCGGCGGTGCGCCAAACCGACCGCGCGATTACGTCCGCCGTTGCGATTCTCCACGCGCAGGAGGCGGGCTACGACGTTTCTCAAAACGCGCAAACGCTGATGCAGATTTACGAATCCGCAGTACAGATGCACAGATAACGTGAAAGACCGTTCGCGAGCAACCGCAACACGAAAGATATCGTTTTTCATTACTTCAACGGAAAGGGACTGCCACGATGAAGAAACTCATGATCGTAACGCACAAGATGAGCGGCGGCGGCTGCGAGCGCGTGATTGCGCAGCTGTTAACCTGCTTTGCGCGGGATGGCATTGAGTGCAAGCTTGTCACCGAGTGCGGCGTGCCTTCTTTTTACGACCTGCCGGAGTCGGTCGAGCAGATTTACCTGACCTTCGACTCCACGCTGCCCGCCAAGAAGATTCCAAAGGCATACCGAAAGCTTCGTAAGCTCGTCAAGCAGGAGCGGCCGGATGTCGTGCTAGCTCTGCCGGAGAAGGTAAACGTTTGGACGGTGCTGTTCTTGCTGGGAACCGGCGTGCCCGTTGTCGTCAGCGAGCGAAACGATCCGCACCGCCACCCGGAGAGCAGGATCAAGCGCATCCTGCGGCGCATGGTGTATCCCTATGCCAAGGGATTCGTCTTTCAAACAAAGGATGCCGCAAAGTATTTTTCGCACGCGATCCGCGCGCGCGGAATCGTGCTCGACAACCCGCTGGATACGAGCCGCATTCCGGCGCGCTATGAAGGCGAGCGGAAGCATACGGTCGTTGCCGCGGGAAGACTCCATGAGCAGAAGAATTTCGATCTATTGATTCGCGCCTTTGCACGTTTTTACAAGACGCACCATGCGTATTCGCTGGTGATCTACGGCGAAGGGCCGGAGAAGGAACGCCTGCAAAAGACCGCGAGCAGCCTCGGCATCGCGGGCGCGGTCGAGCTCGCAGGGCAAAGCAAAACGCTTTTGCAGGATATCAACGACAGCGGCATGTTCGTGCTGAGTTCGGACTATGAAGGCATGCCAAACGTGCTGATTGAGGCGATGGCTTGTGGAATTGCATGCATCGCGACGGACTGCCCGATCGGCGGGGTACGCTCGCTGGTCACCAGCGGCGAGAACGGGCTCCTGATTCCGGTGGGTGACGAAGAGGCGCTCTTTGAAGCGATGAGTAAACTCGCGGACGACGAGGCGTATGCCGCATGGCTGGGTCAGAAAGCAAGCGCGATTCGCAATCGCCTCGATGAGACACTCGTGGCCCAAAAGTGGCGAGAGTACCTGGAGTCGGTTGTCAATCGTTCGGCTAAGAAATAGCTGCCGCCGCTTACGGGATCATCCAACTGATTTGATGATCCAGATAAAACCGAAAATCCCCCGGTCATCGGGTGAGAGTTATACGGATTCGGTGATCCATACAAGATTAAAAATCCCCCGACCATCGGGTGAGAATCATAGAATATCGTTTGGAGGAGCAAGCATGAGCTTGGAGATCTTTATCGGCGCGGGGGTCACCCCAGCGGCGTCAAACACGGATGCGTTTTCTACCGGTACCCAGAGCCTGTTGTTCAACGGACTCAACGCGGTTTGGAAGGCTGCGGATGCGCGGGTGTTTTCTCTGGAGACGCCGCTTGCGGATGCGGACTGCTGTGGCGATGCCTCGTTCGCGTCCGCCGCTTGCGCGAGCGGAATCGCCGCGCTCAGCCCGACGGGCGTGAGCCTCTGCACCGAGCGTATTGCAGACCGCGGCGCAGAGGGCATCTCCGCCACACGCGCGGCACTCAAAGCAAAGCAGGTTGCCTTCTTTGGCGCGGGTGAGGACATCGACGCTGCGGATCAGCCGTTTTTCTTCGTGCGCCATGGCGTGCGTGTTGCGATCTACGCCGTTTGCGAAAGTCAACAGGCGAGCGCGACAGAGCACAGAGCGGGCGCTAATCCGCTTGATCTGGTCAATTTGAGCGATCGCATTCGGGAGATCAAGTCCAACTGCGACCGTCTGATCGTGCTTTACCACGGTGGGAAAGAGGGCTATCCTTATCCGACGCCCATGGAGCAGAAGGTTTGCCGCAAAATCGCGGAGTGCGGGGCGTCTCTCGTGCTGAGCCAGGGCAGTCATACGATCGGCTGCAACGAGCGCTGGAACAACACCACAATCGTGTACGGTCAGGGCGTGTTCATCTCCGGCGAAGAGAGGCCGGAGGCAAACAACGGCCTTCTCGTGCGCTATACCATCGGTGATTACGGCGCGGACACGGTTGGGTTTGTGCCTGTCGTCGGTGCGGGCGGCGGGGCGGCGATTGCCGATGAAGCAACGTCCGCCGGCCTGCTGGAAGGATTTCAGAAGCGGTCTTTGCGCGTTCGTGTGGAAGGGTTTGTTCCCGCGCGTTATGAATCGCTGGGCGTCACGGCATAAATACGCGTTCGGGCGCACATGAAGGAACAGCAAACGGAGAATTCCATGAAATTGATTCCTGCCGCAGGATTGCGCTCCGTCTTCATGAATCCTTACAAGATTTTTGCCGGACTGACGCATCATGGTTTCTTTGCGCGAATGGAAGATGAGCGGTATCTGCGCCTGCTTTACCGCGGGGTGCTGGGCAGACCCTTACGACTCGATCCTCCGATCTATTACAGCGAAAAGCTACAGTGGCTCAAGCTGCATGACAAAAACCCGATTTATCCGTTGCTGTGCGACAAGCTTGCCGTTCGGGAATATGTTTCGCAGCGCGTTGGCGATCAATATCTGATTCAATTGCTCGCGGTTTGGAACCAGCCGGACGAAATCGATTTGGCTCTACTGCCTGAGCGCTTTGTGCTGAAGTGTACGCACGATTCCGGCAGCGTGATCCTTTGCGCGGATAAAAGCACCTTTGATTTGCGGGCCGCGCGTAAAGCGCTAAGAAAAAAGCTCAACAAAGATTACGCCATCGCTGGCAGGGAGTGGCCGTATCGCGATGTGCCGCGCCGGATTCTTGCGGAGGCGTATCTGGGCGAAGAAGACGGGACCCCGCCGAAGGATTATAAGTTCTTCTGCTTTGACGGCAAGGTCGTGATTGTACTGATCTATGTGCATTACAAAAAAGGGGAACCGGGCAGCTATACGTTTCTACCTGATTTTACACCGTTTCCAATCTATGACAATGTCGAGGTTGAGGCGGTAGCCCCGGAGATACAGCGCCCGCCGCACTTTGACGAGATGATCGCGCTCGCGGAGAAGCTCTCCAAAGGATTGATCCATGTTCGAGTCGATCTGTACGATACGCCGGACGGCGTGAAGTTCGGGGAACTCACGCTGCATAGCTCCAGCGGACTGAGCCAAACCATGCGCTTGAGCGGGGATCGGTATTTGGGAGACCAACTGATGATCTGATTTCGTGCAATGATTTGGAGAAACATGTGCTAACCAAGACAAAAGGAGAGTGAGACATGCTTTTCAGCATACTCGTTCCGGTCTATAATTCTGAAAAATACCTCGTAGAGTGCTTTGATTCCGTCCTGCGGCAGAGCGATCAAAACTACGAACTCATTCTGGTAGACGATGGCTCGACCGATGGCGGCGGTGCGGTCTGCGATGCGTATCAGGCTCTATATCCCGATCGAATCCGCGTGATACATCAAGCCAATCAAGGCCTGATTCTCGCACGGCGCGCGGGTATTCACGCGGCAAAGGGAGACTATTGCATGTTTCTCGACGCGGACGATGCCTACGAGCCCAATTGCCTTTATGTTGTGCGCGAAACTATCGAAGAGACGCACGCGGATATCGTGATCTTTAACAATTACAGTTACTTTGAGGAAGATGGTTCCATCGAGCCGAACAAGGTCGTTTTTCCCGATAAAACCGCGTTTACCGGCGAAGAAAAGCATCAGATCTATCGCGAACTGATCGCCTCCGAACGGCTCAACAATATCTGGATGAAGGCGATTCGAACGCCGCTCTTGCAAAAAGACGATACAGACTACTCGCTCTATGCGGACAATCCACATGGGGAAGACCTGCTGCAATCCCTCTATCCGCTGACCCATGCGCAAAAAGTCGTCTACCGTGATCAGATGCTCTATCGGTACCGCAGGCACCCAAGCAGCATGACCAGAGTCATGGACATGCAGCGGCTGGAGCGGATGTTTGACGAAAAGAAGGAAAGCCAGCTGCGGCGCTATATGGCCATCTGGGGCATGGATTCACAGGCCGAGATCGACCAATTGCAGGCGCGGACGACAAGAGGCGCGCTGACTGTTTTCTGGATGCATTACCGCGTCGCAACGACGCGCGAGCAAAAGCGGGATGTACTGCGCTTCCCGTGGGGCAAGCACTTTGCGGTACAGGAAAAGCGGCTCTATGAAAACCGCGATCTTTCGCGCTTGCATCGATTGCAGGTGCGCGCAATTCTCAACCAAAACATATGGCTTCTCGACGGCATTTGCGCGCTCGGCAAGCTGAAGATGAGGGCACAGCATGGAGCGTAAAGACCCGCTGGTTTCGATCGTTTGCGATACCTATAATCACGCGCCGTTTATCAGGCGCGCGCTGGATGGGTTCCTTAGCCAAGAGACCGATTTTTCCTATGAGATCATCGTGCATGACGACGCTTCAACCGATGAGACCGCGGACATCATCCGCTCATATGAAGCGGCGCATCCGGACGTATTCCGATGCGTCTTTCGCACGGAGAATATCTATTCGAGAGACCCGAAGATTCTAGAACATTACGTCTTTCCGCTCGCACGCGGCAAATACATAGCCATTTGCGAAGGTGACGACTATTGGACAAGCCCGCATAAACTCCAGAAACAGATCTCGTATATGGAAGCACACCCGGAGTGCACGCTCTGCGTTTGCGCGGCGGATTTGGTCGACCCGGAGGAAAACCGGATCGGATCGGTAGCGCCATATGAGCAGGACACGGATATCTCGACGGAGGATATGATCACCGGCGGCGGCGGCTTTGTCGCGACCGCGTCGATCGTAGCACCCACCCATTTGGCGCAGAATCGCGCGTCGTTTTGTGATGAGACGGATGTTGACGACGCGGTGCTTCAGATTTGGTTTGCCTCCAACGGCACAACGCATTACATCGCTGAGTCGATGTGCGCCTACCGGCAGGCGGTGCCCGGCTCGTGGACGGTGACGTACCATGCAGCAGGGCGTGAGGCGCAGATTACGCACCACAGGGGACTTGCGCGCGCACTGCGGGAGTTTGACGCGCAGTCGAACTATCGCTGGCACGATGCGGTCGACGTCAACGCAACCTATCAGGAATATGAGGTGCTGCGCATGACGAACGACCTGCCCGCGCTAAAGAAGCCGCCGTATCGCAAGCGGTATCTGGAGCTGCCGCTCAGGCGGCGCATTCGCATGCATCTCGTGCGAATCGGGCTATTGAAACAGTGACAGTGGAGGAAGAAACCATGCAGACGCAGCAAGCGCTCCTGACCGTGATTTTGCCGACGCATAACCATGCGCCGTTCATCGCGCAGGCGATTGAGAGCGTACTGATGCAGAAGACGGACTTTCCCTTTGATATCCTGCTGCACGACGACGCCTCGACCGACGGCACGGCGGATATCTGCCGGGAGTACGCCGTACGTTATCCGGATAAGATCACTTTGATCGCGCAAACGGTCAATCAATATACCATCGACCGCCGCATTCAGTCGCACATCCTGATTCCCCGCGTGACTGCAAAATACACCGCGATTCTCGACGGCGACGACTCCTGGATCGATCCGCTGAAGCTGCAAAAGCAGGTCGAATATTTGGAGGCTCACCCGGATTGTACGCTCTGCATCGGCGGCGCCGATCTGGTGGACGTCAACAATCAGGTGGTGGGGCATGTTAAGCCTTACGACGCGGATCGCGTGGTCGATCCCGTGGACATGATTATAGGCGGCGGCGGCTTCAACGCGACGAATACCATCGTCATGCCGACGCAGCTACTCAAGGATTTGCCGGAGTTTGCCGAACACGTGGAGGCGGAGGACATTCCGTTTCAGCTGCTGGGCGCGCTCACGGGGTATGCTTACTACTTTTCGGACACGCTGATGGCCTACCGCCTCGCGGTACCGGGCAGCTGGTCCACGCGGCAGTATGCCTCCGCTATGGAGACGCGCATCAAGACGAGCCGCGATCTCATCGCGCTCAACGAAGGGTACGACGCGTATTCCGGCGGGAAATACCATGACGCGTTTCTCAACGCGATCCGCTATCAGGAGTTTCTGATTCTGACTTATCAGCACAAGATCAAGGAGGCGAAAAAGCCCCCGTATCGCGTATTTTATGATAAACTGTCGACCAACCGCAAGATTCGGTTGTTCGGCGAGAAATATTTCTCCGGCCTCACCATGCGCTATTTAAATTGGGCGCGAAGCCGGAGGCAATAAAGAAGGATTTATGGATTCAACCATTCGCAACAAGACCATTTCGGGTGTCATCTGGAAGGCGATGGAGAGCGGCGGCAACCAACTGGTCAAGCTTGTCATCTCCGTCGTACTTGCGCGTTTACTCGACCCGAAGAATTACACGACACTCGCCGCAATGATGATTATTATCGATCTTGCGGATACCGTTGTGAAGCGCGGCTTTGTCACGTCTCTCGTTCAACGTAAGGACGCGGACAATGTGGATTTTTCCAGCGTACTCTGGATTATGCTTGCAATCGCCAGTATCTTCTACACGATATTGTTCTTCGTCGCCCCATCTCTTTCACAGGTCTACAAAGACCCGCTGTTTGTTCCGGCGCTTCGCATCATTGCGCTGTCGTTGTTCTTTGGTGCGTTTAACTCCGTTCAGGGCGCGATCATTCAGCGCAAGTTGGAGTTTCGGCTGTTTTGCATCTCAACGCTGTTTACAACGCTCATCTCCGGCGCAATCGGCATTTGGATGGCCTATCGGGGCTACGGCATCTGGGCGTTGGTGGCGCAGCAAATCATCGGATCGTTCAGCAACGTCATCATCCTTTGGCTGTTAGATCGCTGGAAGCCCTCGTTGGTCTTTTCGCTGGAGAAAGCGAAACTACACTTTAGCTTTGGCTGGAAACTGTTGCTTTCCAGCTTGTTGGACAAGGGCTACAACAGCATTTCCGGATTGATCATCGGCGCCCGCTTTACCGATAATTCGCTTGCGTTTTACAGCCGCGGCAAGCAATATGCCGGTATGATTTCGGAAAACCTCAACAGCGTTGCCCTGTCGGTGCTGTTTCCCGCCTATGCGCGGCATCAGGACGATGTCGGGCGCGTGCGCGAGATGGTGCGCAAGACAAACCGATCCACCTCGCTCATGATCGTTCCGATGATGGTGGGACTTGCCGCGGTGGCAACGCCCTTTGTGCACATTCTACTGACGGACAAATGGCTGCCAACCGTGCCGTATCTACAGATGATGTGTATTGCCTATGTGTTTTACCCCATGGAAGCGACGGATCTTCAGGCGCTGCTTGCGCTCGGCAGAAGCGATATCTACCTCAAGACAGAGATCATCAAGAAGGTGTTTGGGCTTTCGGCGCTGGCCGTCTCGGTTTTCTACTTTCAAACGGCGATTGCGATCTCCTGGAGCTATGTGATCACCTGCGTATTCTCCATGATCGTGACCATGGTATACATGAAAAAGCTCTTTGCCTACCGTTGGCGGGATCAGATTTGGGATATGATGCCGCCCGTGTTGCTCTCTGCCGTGATGTGGGGTGCGGTCTACGCAGCTTCGTTACTTCCGATTCCGGAATTGCCGAGATTGATTCTGCAGGTCGTCTGCGGGATTGCGGTTTACCTCGGATTAGCGGTATTATTAAAGCTGGAAAGTTTCCAGTACCTCTGGACTTCAATGAAGGCATACATCACAAAGAATCGCAAGACACCAGCATCTGCCTGCGGGCCGGATGATTTGAACTCCAACGATTCATCCGACATCATGTAAGCCAAGAAATCTCGCAAGCGGCTGCATCAATCAGGAGGAATAACACCAATGAAGCTTTCAGTTGCCGGAACGGGCTATGTCGGCTTGGTAGCCGGTGTTTGCTTTGCGGAAAAAGGACATATGGTCACCTGCGTCGATGTAGACGAGGAGAAGCTTGCGCTGATGCGCAACGGCGTTTCGCCGATCTATGAAGAAGGGCTGGAGGAGCTGCTCAAGAAAAACATCAAAGCATGCAGGCTCTTTTTTACCAGCGATTATCAAAGCGCGTATTCGGACGCAGACGCGATTTTTATCGGCGTCGGCACACCGGAGCAGCCGGACGGCAGCGCAAATCTTCGCTATATCGCCGCGGTTTGCCGGCAGATTG
>JBDKRF010000281.1:0-25771 GCA_039683525.1 Clostridiaceae bacterium | reverse complement strand
ACGGCATACACAACGGACTTAAAATCCGTCGGGGAAACCTTGAGGGTTCAAATCCCTCCGGTCGCACCAAATAACAGAGGCTCCTATAGGAGCCTCTGTTATTTGGTCTATTATTCAGTAGGGATTTGAAGCCGCGAAAAAAACAGTCCGGTGGACTGTTTTTAGCGGCGGGGCAGCGCAGGCGAGAGCCTTGCGCCGCGCGAAGCGCAAGCAAGCCGAAGCCTAAGCGGAGAATCCCTCCGGTCGCACCAAAAAGCAAAAACCCCCAACGTGGGGGTTTTTGCTCTTTGGTTTGCATTGAAAGGGATTTGAAGCCGCGAAAAAAATAGTCCTGTGGACTGTTTTTAGCGGCAGGGGAGCGCAGGCGAGAGCCTTGCGCCGCGCGAAGCGCAAGCAAGCCGAACTAAAAGAATAGAATCCCTCAAGTCTCTTCAAATAGCAAAACCCCCGCGTGAGCGGGGGCTATTTTTTGTTCGGCTAATCTTTCGAGAGCGCGGCTGAAGTTTCACGGCAGTTGACCAGAGGGGAAAGAATGATTAATTGTGTTTGTAGCGGTAGACTGTGCGCGTTTCGACACCTTCATAATTGATAGGGAACATTTTCATAGGAGATACAGCTGCTTTTTCTCCATCAATCCATTCCCCGGAGCTTTGTGTCCATGAGCCTGCGTGACGTTGCTCACAATATATAACCCCACTAGGCAAATCACCTACAAACCAATCTGACCAAGTTCCGTCTTCGTACTGGTATCTGGTTTCTGTTGTATAGGAAGCTAGAGTATAAGTTACAATTCTGTATTGTGATTTGCTTTCTATCGAGTATGCAGGTGACGAAACGCCTCCCGGCAGGCTCGTTACCCAACTCGACCAACCAGTTGGTGCGCCAGTAGCTGCCGTTGCAGTCGGTTTCGGCGTTGCCGTTACAGTTGGTTCCGATGCTGTCGTTGCAGTCGGTTTCGGCACTGCCGTAGCAGTCGGCTTCGGCGCTGCCGTTGCAGTCGGTTTCGGTGCCGCCGTTGCAGTCGGTTTGGGTGTTACTGCAACGTTCGGCGTTGAAATCCCCTTAGACTCTACTACTTTTCCGGAAATATTTGAAGCGGTCGCCGTAGGAGCAACCATCAGCGCTTGCGTCGGGGTTGCATTCTCTTGTGCAGTGATGGCAGCGGCGTTGCTCAGTACGGAATCGTTTGAATTTTCACCCCAAACCCACGAAAATACCACCGCCACCAACAGCATTACCGCAATCCAGAATGGAATCATGCGCTTAGTCGACGAGATAGAACCAACAAACGTTTTCCAGCGATGTGGGCGCACACTTGATTCGCCTAAGTGTTTATCTGCGCCGCCTATGATCGGCTTTGTCATTTCATCATTGGCTTTCACGGGGATCACTGTCTTTTGTATCGAAACGGTGCTGCCTTTATCCGGATACAGCACTGAGTACAACTCCGGAATTGACTGCCAGCGATCCTCATGCGAAACAGCAAGACCTTTGAGCAACGCTGCCTCCAGCGCGGGAGAGATTGCGATGCCAATCGCGGATGGCACTTTTAATTCGTCGCGGCGTAAGCGCTCGACGGATTCGGGCGGCGTGATGCCAGTAATTGCCCGGTAGATAGTTGCGGACAGTGCGTAGATATCCGTCCAGGGGCCTTGTAGTCCGCGCGCAAAATACTGCTCTTGCGGCGCATAACCGGGCTTGAGCATGACGGAGAGGCTGCGGTTGCCGCTGTCGAGATAATCACGCGCCGAACCGAAATCGATGAGCTTGACGTTTCCTTCGGGCGTAATCATGATATTGTCCGGGCTGATATCACGGTGAATCAATCCTGCCGCGTGCATCTCAGCCAGTGAGCGTAAAAGCGGACGCACGAGATCGAACACCTCGACGAGTGGCATCTTTCCGCCGACGCGGGCGAGTTGCTGCTTGAGCGTCTCTCCTTCGACGAACTCCATCACGATATAGGCCGTGCCGTTCTCGAGGAAAAAATCCCGCACGGAGACGATACCGGGCAGCGCGTAAAACTTCGCCAGCGTTTTCGCCTCGTTAATGAAGCGGGAACGCCCCGCGGTGAAAAACTCCGCCTTCTCTCCGCGATAGGGGGTAACGGTGTTTGTTGTGGTGTTTGTTCGCGTTACAAAACCCGTTGGGTAATACTCTTTAATGGCGAGCTTGAGGTCAAGGTTGAGATCCAACCCGATATAGGTGATGCCGAATCCGCCTTCTCCGAGCACACGGCCGATCAGGCACTTGCCGCCGAGGATGCTACGCGGTTGCAGGTGGTGCGGCGAAGGCTCATACGTGGATTCGTCAAAGCCGCAATAAGGGCAGACGCCGTCATCTGCCTTTTCGCGCAAACAGTTGATACAGAGATGGTCTGCGTTGGAAATAGACATAATGCACTCCTTATACATTTGAAATCAGATAGCGCAAGTTCCGAATGGCTTATGGATATTGTAAGAACCGATAGCCGTTTTTGCGCGCAAACGATTCCGCAAACGTCCCTATGCCCGCGTGAATGGTGAGCGCTGCGCTTGTGCCATCAAACGCATCCGCCGCGATTGAGGACACCGCACTGGAGACGTAGACGTCCTTAAGAAGCGGGCATCGCGCAAACGCACCGGGCCGTACCGCGCGAACGCCGTCGCCCAGCGTAACCGCGCGCAGAGAGGACAAATCACGAAAGCCGGAGACACTGCCGGAGGAGGCGATTTCGAGCGTCTCCAATGCGGTGCAGTCGGTAAACGCGGTCTCATCCAGAAACGCAAGCCCGCTTCCGAGCGACACTTGACGCAGACCGTAGTTGCTATCAAAGGCGTTGTATCCGAGCGTGGTCACGCTCGCAGGGAGCGCAACGGATGATAAATTGCAGCGATAGAATGCGTAATAATCGATTCGCTGGAGCGAGCCGGGGAATTCGACGCTCACGAGGTTTGGACAATAGCTGAACGCGGAGTTGAGAATCGACTCCAAACGTCTCGGCAGCACAACATGCTGAATTGAACCGCAGTCATAAAACGCGTCGACGCCGATCGACGTTGCGGGCAGTCCATCGATATAGGTGGGCAGGATCAGCTGCTCCGCATTCCCGCGATATCCGGTAATCGTGATGCCGCCGTCGCTTCGCTCATAGGAGAACAGGGACGCATCCGCCCAACAGGAGACGTCGTCAAACGAGAGTCCAGCGCTTTTTGCGACCGTAGCCAGCGATGAACCGGGCGCACCAATCAAGACCAGATCCGGATTGGTGAGCGGCGCGGTATCGCCCGGCTCGCCAAACGCACTCTGATCGACCACCGCAGTCTCACACGGCACATAGACCGTCTTGAGCGCGGCGCAGCCGGCAAACGTGCGAAAGCCAATCTGCTCGGCGCTATTCGGCAGCTGAAGATGCGCCAGAGAAACGCAGCCCTCAAACGCGCGTGTGCCAAGCGAAACGAGCCCTTCGGCAAACGAAACCGTTGACAGCTGATCGCAATAATAAAACGCGCCTTCCGGCAGATTGGCAACCTTCGCCGGAATGCGGATATCCATCAACCCGATACAGCCTTCAAAGGCGTAGCTTCCGATCGTGCGCAGAGAATCGGGCAGCGTGACGCCGCTTAATGCGCGATCATAGGAGAACGCGTTATCTCCGATTTCCAGTAGACCCTCGCTAAAGCGCACCGACGCCAGATTTCCGCAGTCGTTGAACGCGAAATCACCGATGGTTTGCAGGCTTGGCGGCAACACCACCTCTTTGAGCGCAGAGTTGGACTGAAAAGCCCCTTCCTCCATGCGCGCGATGCCGTCTTGCAGCACGACCTTCTCAACCTTGGTGGAGGCGAAGGCATGTTTGCCGATTGCGGAGACGGGAATACCATCGATGGTAGCAGGAACGACAACCTCTACTTCGTCGCCGGTATATCGCGTGATCACTGCGCTGCCATCGACGTTGACGTACTGATAAACGGATGGGTCGCAAAACATCAGCCCCTGCGTATTCGCAAACTGCTGCACATAGGAGCCATTAGCGCCAAGCAGCACAAGATCCGGCGAACAGCCGGTAAAGGCAGAAGCGGCGATTTCCCGCACACTGTCCGGCAGGGTAACGCATTTCAGCGCGGAGCAGTCGGCAAAGGCGTATGCACCGATGCGGGTTACCCCTTGTGGTATAACGAGCTCGTGCAGAGTGGAGCAGCCCATAAATGCCATATCCTGAATCTCCTCCAGCGAATCGGGCAGCAGGATGCGGGAGAGCGTGGCTTCGCCGCGAAACGCCTCCTGAGACACCATTCTGACAGGCAGGCCGAGATAGCGCTTGGGCACGAGCACCTCTTCCGCAGAGCCGTAACAGGAGCGAATGACTGCCACGCCGTGCGCGAGAGAGAATCCGCAGCCGTTAGCGGACGGAAGCCCTTTTGTCGCGTTGAGGAGTACGAGCGCGACCATCGTCAGCGATGCCAACCCGGCTATGGCAGCGCGCCGCGTCACCCGGTTTTTGCGCGCGAGATCGGCGGGCATCGGCAGACCGTAGAGCTCGCTTCGAAATTGATCCATGCTTGCTTGCCTGCCCGCAACCTGCGGTGAGAGCGCGCGCATGAGCGCGCGCTGCTGTGCACCGGAGATAGCGACTCCGCGGGTGCGCGGCGGCAGCAGAGAATCTTTTTCAACGCGAAGGATGGCTTCCGGCGGCGCCTGCGCGCACAGCAGATCGTAGATTGTAGCAGCCAGCGCGTAGAGATCCGACCATGGGCCCTGCTGCCCGTGTGAATCATATTGCTCCAGCGGGGTATATCCTTTTCGCAGGATCACCGCGTGGCTGCGCGCGTCGTCGAGCGGAATCAGCTCTTCCGCCGCGCCAAAGTCGATCAACCAGGCAGATCCGCTGCGATCAATCAGGATGTTTTCGGGGCTGATGTCGCGGTGCAGAATGCCGGATTGATGCACAAGAATTAACGCGTCAAACACCGGACGCAGTAAAGGGAGGAGCGTCGAGGGCACAATCCTGCCGCCGGAGCGATCCGCCAGCTCCCGCAAGCTCTCGCCGTGAAGGAAGTCCATTACGATATAGGCCGTATCGTTTTCTTCAAAGAAGTCGCGCACGGATACGATGCCGCGCACGCCGGAGAGCATCGCGAGAATCCTCGCCTCGCGCAGGAAGCGTTCGCGTCCCGCAAAATACCAGCTTCTGCCAGGCCCCTCGAGCGGCTGCGCCGAGAAGGTTTGGGTGGCGTCTCTGCCCGTCAAGCCCACCGGAAAGTATTCCTTGATGGCGACGGGCTTATCCAGCGTCAAATCCCAGCCGGCGTAGGTGATGCCAAAGCCGCCCTCACCAAGCACGCTCGCGACAAGATAGCGCTGCTTGAGCAACGCTTCCGGCGGCAGCTGATGCGCCTTGGGCCGATAACCCTCGTCTGAAAAGCCGCAGTTACCGCAGCTTTGTCCGCGCGTGATGAGCGTTAGACATCTCGAACAAACCCAGCGATCGTCAACATTCATACGAGTTCCTTTCGGTTCGGGGCGTGATCGTTAGAGGGACTCTTCACCCGCGTCGTAGAGCGCGAGATTTGCCTCGATCAAAGACATACGCTTGATGATGCAATGCAGAATGACCGCATCTCTGCTGTCCCGCGGGGTCAGGCGCGCTCTGCGACCTATTTTGAGCAGATACTGCACCTCGTTGACGTCCAACCCCAGCGCTAAGCTGACACGAAGCAGAGAGTCGCGGCTTGGCAGGAGCTGCCCGTTCATGATCTTATATCCGGTCGAGCGCTCGGTGTCCGCGGCCTCAAAGAGCTGTGCGGTGGAGAGGCTGCGCTCGCCCATCTTTTGATTGAGATACGAAGGAATGGACTCCAGCGCGACCTGCTGATCCGGAGGCAGCGTGGTTTCATGGGTCTTCATCCACTCGATGGCGTATTCGGTATAATTGATGTTTCGATTGTTGCGATCCATAGTTGTACCTCCTCCGATCATATAGGCCAGAATGTACGATGATCGTATAATGTTGACTTCAAAGTTGTTGCGGGATGGAATCGAAGACCATATTCTATACAATTCGCATCTTCCATATTGTAGTAGATTTCTTCATGTCATGTGTCGATTTTTTGTATACCTTCCCGAAGGAATTTTTAAGATCATGGTCGAGTTATTATCCAATATTCGACTTCAATACTATGGTATTCTCTCGCACAGAGGACAGGAGGGATGCCCAACCTGTAAACATGCAGGCTGTACAATTCCCGGCAGACGCATAGCGGCAACCATTTGTTTTTTGTGTTGGCGCGAGAGAGCCGACGCGCTGCCGGAGCAACAGGGAGGAAGCGGGTATGGATGGGCTTGAATTTTCGGAGTCCGGCAGGAAGAGCCCTTATTTCTCGAAAAAATCTACGTTTTTTTCACTGTGATCGACGAAAAGTCGACTCAAATTATCGCACAGCCGTGCTATAATGGGGACAAGACAGCAGATGTATATTCAACTTTTCAAACAACCATATTGCGTTTTTATTAGGACATCCGGCTGACGAGCGTGGGTGATGAATGACACTTCGTTCCGTATCAATCTAAATCGAGAAGGGGAGACAATTCATGAACATTCAGCTTTGCGAGAACGGGCACCATTACGATAAATCGAAGTATGCGCAATGCCCGTATTGCAATCCCGCGTATGCGGAGGTGAACCGCACCGTACCGCTCGAACAGTTGTCGAATTCGTTTGATAACGGTTTTGACGCAGATGCGGGCGATATCGGCAAAACCGTACCACTCGAAATCAAGGATGAAGTGACCGTTCCCATCATTACGAAGGACAAATTTGGCAAGAGCTTTGATCCCGTGGTTGGCTGGCTAGTGTGCATCGAAGGCCCCGACAAGGGAACCGACTATCGCATCCTAAAAGGCAATAGCTCAATCGGCCGCGGCGCAACCGCGCAGATTCGCATCCTCGGCGACAGCTCGATTTCGAAAGAAGACGCCGCCAACATCTCCTATATCGCCAAAACAAAGAAATTCTCCCTGATGGCCGGAGAAACCAGAAATCAGATTGAAATCAACGACGACGTTGTGCTTCCGCACGAGCGGCGCGAGTTGCATGCATACGACCGGATTCTGATCGGAAGCTCGGTGTTACTGTTCATACCCTTCTGCGGGGGTGAATTCGCTTGGGAGTGAGTGGAAACCTCTTATTAGAAGAGTTGCAGGGCGCAACCCCGGTACCACTGATCACACTGACGCCAACCCCCGGCACGACGCTGAAGTCGACCGCCGCTCCCTCGCCGACTGCAACGCAGACTGCGACACCGAAAGCGACGGTGACCCCGCTTGCGACGGCGACGATTGTGCCGACGCCAACCGCCTTGCCGCAGCCCGCTGCGGGCGGCGTAACCGGTGTGGGACTGGGCATTGGTCTTCTCTGCGGCGTGGCACTTACGGCGGTGGCAGCACTCTTGATCGCCTCCCGCGTGAAAAAGCACGCCCACATACGAAAGCCGCTGCTGCAACCGGTGGGTTTCCTGCCGGAGGGACTGGAGATTGGCAACGCGCAAAACCTCGGCAGGCGAAGCAACCAGGAGGATGCGTTTGCGACGTCGGATGTCAGCAATGTGCGCCTCGTGAATGAAAGCGGCGTTTTAGCGGTCGTTGCGGATGGCATGGGCGGGCTCGCGAACGGGGAACTGATGAGCGCGGCAGCCGTATCCACGATCTATCGTGAATTTCCGCTGATCTCAAACGGCTGGATGCCGCAGCAAAAGCTGCTGTATCTGTTGCAGCGCGCGAACGATGCGGCAAATGGGATCACGGGCGGAAATCGCAATCAAGGCGGATCAACGCTTGTGATGACGCTCGTACGGGATGGCAAACTCTGGTTTACCAGCGTGGGAGATAGCCGCATTTGCCTCGTGCGCGGCGGAAGCCTCATCACGCTGAATAGGCCGCATGTATATGAAACCGATCTGGACAAGCGCGCGTCCGGCGGAGCGATCTCGTTTGAATCCGCGCTTGCGGACGGTCAGCGCAGCGCTCTGACCAGCTACGTCGGCATGGGCGAGCTGGAGCAAGTCGACTACAACCCGCGTGGCATCCAACTGCTGGCGGGGGACTGGGTGCTCCTGATGACGGATGGCGTATTCAACGCGCTGGACGATGAAGAGATTGCGTCCGCATTGTTTGGAGACGCGCAGAATGCTGCGGAGCGGATTGAAAGCCGCGTGGTCGCAAAGGGCCATGCCCGGCAGGACAACATGACCGTCATTGCAATGCGAATCATCTGATAGACCGAATCGAATCAATCGAAATAGGACTGGGAGGAAAACAACATGAAATCGGCACGGAAATGGATCTGCCTGATCTTGATACTTGCGCTTTCCCTTTCGCTGGCACTCACCAGCGCGTCGGCAGACACGACAGCGGTCGTGGACGCGCGCAACGGTGTGGTTCGGCTCACGTTTGCCTACAGCGATGGCACCTATGATTACGTAAAAAAGGGAAGCGGGTTCTTCGTTGGTATCGAAGGTGGCGCGGTAGAATACATCCTGACCAACGCGCATGTGGTGACAGCGACGGATGACTCCGGAAATGTCCTTGGCTACGCGCGCAACGTCGACGTCGTGTTTGACGATATCGATTCGGATTCGACCGTATCCGCGAAGGTTTTAAAGATCTTCGACGATGGTCTCGATCTCGCCATTCTGCGGCTGGAAGCGCCGACCACGCTACGCAAGCAGTTGCCGCTTCGCAGTGCAGAGAGCGTTTCGATCATGACCCCGATCTACGCACTCGGTTTTCCGGGCATTGCGGATGATTCCAGCGGTTATTTACCGTCTAATGTGGACGATGTGACCATCACCGAAGGCAAGATCACCAAAGAGCAATATCAGTATCAGGGCAGTAATTATCTACAGGTGGACGCCGCGATCAGCTCCGGCAACTCCGGTGGCCCGCTGGTGGATGAAACTGGCGCGGTGGTCGGCATCAACTCCATGGTCAGCGATCCACAGAGCGGCACGGGGCTTGGGTATGCGCTCTATATCGACTACGCCATCGATTACTTCAACACGATGGGATATCCTTATACACTTGCGCCCGATCCCGTCCCTTCCAGTCAGCCGACGGGAAGCGCGTCTCCGGTTGTGACGAGCGAACCTGCCCCCGATCCTGGCCCTGATCCGAAGCCGATCGGCTGGTATGTCTATGCCGCAATCGGTGTCGCGGTTGCTGCGGTGGCCGCGGTGGCATACCTCTTAATCGATAAAAAGAAGAAACAGATGACGCCTTCCGACGTGGGCTATACCGTTCCGGTCGGGAAACCAGCCGAGGCGAGCCGCGGCGGACGTCAGATCACGAGCATTGGGCAGACGAACGTGCTCGGAGGAAAAAGCTATCCCGTAAGCGGAAAGATCCTGGTCGGGCGCGATCCCGCCACCTGCCAGATCGTATTTCCGGCGAAAACACCGGGCATCAGCGGAAAACATTGCGCGGTGCAGGAGCTGGCGCAGGGTGTTGTGGTCACCGATCTCGGCTCTTCCTACGGCACCTATTTGGAAAACGGCACCAAGATGGAGACCAATAAGCCCTATACGATTCTCACCGGCGAGGCATTCTTCCTTGCTTCCAAGGATAACGGCTTCCGCGTGAAGTAACTCGGTTTTCACGCACCGCGCGGTGCAATGATGCGCCGCGCGGTGTGAAACAAGCGAACCCAAAAACGTGAGGAGCCGAATCATGCAGTTGGATGTTGCAAGCTATAGCGACACGGGTGGACGAGAAGTCAACGAGGACACGACGCTCTGCAAAGCGTCGGAAGATTTCGTTCTTGCGGCCGTTGCGGACGGACTGGGCGGACACGGCGGCGGAAAAACCGCCTCGACGCTGGCGATCCAAACACTCGCGGAACAGGAACCCCTGCTACGGGAGATGAACGAGGAGAGTTTGCGCGAGGCCTGCGCACAAGCCAACTGTGCCGTATTGGACGCGCAGACAACGCAGGTACGGATGAAGACGACACTCGCGCTTGCGGTGATATCTCAAGAGGCGCTTGCGCTGTTGCATGTGGGAGACAGCAGGGCATATCTGTTTCGGGCGGGGAAAATCGCGTACCAGTCGCAGGATCACAGCGTATCCCAACTCGCCGTGCTCGCAGGCGCGATCAAGCCGGAGCAGATTCGGTTTCACGAAGATCGCAACAAGGTGCTGCGTTCGCTGGGCAGCGCAGCAGGTGCCACGCCGGATATTCACTGGCTCGACGAGCCGCTCCTCGAAGGAGACGCGGTTCTGCTCTGCACAGACGGTTTCTGGGAATATGTGAACGAGCGAGAGATGCTCCGCACGCTGGAGCGAGCGAAGAGCGCCGAAGATTGGATCAAGCGCATGACGGCGTTGATTCGAAGGCGGTCGCGAAAAGACAATGACAACAACTCAGCGGTTGCCGTGCTGTGCCCCAAAGCCAAGCGGCCATCGCGATGGAGGATATGACAGGATGAAACAAACGATGGGGAAATCGATACGGCGCGGATGGGCGGCAATTCTGTTTTGCGCGCTCATGGTGGGTACGCTTGCTGCATCTAGCGCCAAGGGCGAAGAGCGGCTGAATCTCGAGAGCGCAAACCCCAGCGGGGATGTGCTGCAACTTGTTTTCTTTGACGATGCGGAGGAAGCGCCGGGTGCCGACACCTTGCAGGTCTCCGTGGATGGAACGGTTGTGCCCGTGATCTCGGTCAATACGATCGACTATGCAGACCCCGGTACATCTTACCTGTTCCTGCTGGACACGAACACCGCGGTGACCGAGCGCGCGCTGCCGGATATGCAGACGATGGTCAAGAGCATGATTGCGCGGTTTGGCGTGAATGACAACGCTCTGATCGTACCGATCGGGCAGGCAGTCGACGCAAAGGGATTCATCGACGACGCGGAGAAGCTCAACGCAGCGGTAGATGCATTGAAGCGCGGCGACACACAGACGGATTTATACTCGTCCGTGTCGGACGCGATTCAACTGCTCGAAAATGATACGACGCTCAAGCCAAGGCGCTGCCTCGTCGTGATGGCGGATGGGCTTGATAACACCAGTGCGGGAACCTCCGCGCTGGAGGTCAGCACGCAGGTTTCAGAGAGCCATGTGCCGGTCTATCTGGTTGCGCTGACGTACAACACCAAGACGGCGGAGCGCATTCAGGCGGCAAAGGATATCGCAACCATCGCCCGCCTCTCACCGGGCGGCGTGAGCATACTGCTCAAAAACGACGGCGTTACCACCAGCGATGCGGTCGACGCCATCTTTGCCCAGCGAGCGCACACCTATCTTGCGGCGCTCCAGGCGGATGCGGTGCGTGCGGCGGCAAAATCCGACACGGTGGAGATCGCTTTGACCCATAAGACTGCGACGGGAGAATTGAGCGCGACACGCATAGCCAGCATCGCCGCACTTCCGACCCTGGCGCCTGCCGCAACTGACACCCCTGCACCTGCGGAAACGGCAGCTCCGACTCCCGTTCCCGCCGCGACGGCTGAACCGAGCACAAAGGGGGAAGTGACGCTTCCGCTGTGGCTGCTCTACGCGGCGGGTGCCGTGGTGGTCGTAGCAATTCTGGCGGCTTTGATCCTCGCACTCACGAAAAAGAGAGACACAACGAGGACGCACAAGACCGCGATTGCACGCTTTGACAAGAATCAGGTGCAGTCCGCGCCGCTCGCAGAGGAGAACCCCGTGATCTGCATCGTCCGCCTTGGCGAGCGGGAAGAGATCGTCTTTGAAGGCGCGCTGAGCGAGCCGATTCTGCTCGGAGCTGGTGCGAAGACGCCGGTTCTGGACAAGACTGCTGCGCAAGAGGATGTCGTTTCACGGCTCGTCTGGCGCGACGGCACGGTCTGGGCTATGCAGAACGGCGAAGGTGTGCTGGTCAACGGTGTGCCCGCGCGAACAAATGCCTGCCTCGCCGTTGGCGATGTGCTGCGCGTTGCCGACGCGGATTACCGCATTTTCTACAGCGCGCATGATTGAGTTGAATCAATATCTACGATGATTGCAAGCGTTTCAAACACAAACGGGCAACAAGCCCGAAGAAAATAACGGGAGGGAACACAGGGTATGATCGATCCAAATCTACTATGCATGCGATGCATGTCGAAACTGACTCAGGAAAATGGTGTGTGCCCAAACTGCGGCTTTGACAATGCGACGGCTGCTAACGAACCGCATCAACTGGAATGCCGCAGCATTCTCGCAGGGGCATATCTGGTTGGGTGCGTATTGGGACAAGGTGGCTTTGGCATCACCTACACTGGGTGGGACCTCAATCTTGATCTCAAAATTGCAATCAAAGAGTATTACCCGCTGGGATATGCAGCCCGCGACTCGCTGACGCATGTCACCGTGCTGACACTGAGTGGGGACAAGCGAGAGTTCTATCAAAAAGGGCTTGAGCGGTTTATCAACGAAGCAAAGACGCTCGCGCGCCTAGCACGAGACAACGGGATTGTCGGTGTTCGGAACTTCGTCTACGAAAATGGCACCGCGTATATCATCATGGACTTCGTCGAAGGCGAGACGCTCAAGTCCCTTGCCGAGCGTCGCGGCGGCAAGCTGCCCGCGCAGGAGGTGCTGCGCCTCTTCCGGCCGCTGTGCGACTCACTCACGCGCGTACACGCAGAGGGCTTGTTGCATCGCGACATCAGCCCGGACAACATCATCCTTCGTCCGAACGGAACGCTGACGCTGATCGACTTTGGCTCAGCGCGGCAGATGTCGACATCCGGCGAGCACTCAAACACCATCAATGTCAAGCATGGCTTTGCGCCGGAGGAGCAGTATCGTACCCATGGGGAGCAGGGTGCGTGGACAGACGTCTATGCGTTTTGCGCAACGATTTATCGCCTGATTACGGGGCAAACGCCGCCGCAAGCACTGGATCGTCTCACAAGCGGCGCTGCGATCACGCCACCGAGGCAACTCGGCGCGGAGCTGACGACGGCACAGGAAAACGCGCTGCTGCATGGCCTTGGCGTCAATGCGCAATTCCGCACGAAAGACATGCTTACGCTAGAAAAAGAACTCTATTCGCAGACCGGACCCGAAAAAGAGATGGTAAAGCCGATTGACGGGATAACGCCAACTCCCGGCCCGGTCAAACCGCCGGTTCCCTTCAAGAAACCGGTGGACAAGAAGAGCCGCATCAAGACGATTGCGATTATCGCAGGATCTGCAGTTGGCCTCTATCTACTGATTCTGTTGGGCGTTGGCGCACTCCGCGGCGGCGCAAACAAGGGGGAAAAGGAAGACGCGAAGGTTGATATAGCAGCAGTATCTATCGCAACGGCGACGCCGGAGGCTACCGCTGCGGCAACTCCGACAGCGACACCGAAACCGACCCAGGCACCGAATCCTTCGGACTTGAGCCTGACGCTTGACTTCGGTGACACATTCGTTTGCTCGGTCAAAGACTTTGAGTATTCCTATGACATCAGCGACGACGATGTGAAGTGGAGCAGCAGCGATCCCAGCATGGTAGACTGCACGAAGAGCGGCATGCTGAGCGCGGGTTACATCCAGCAGGACATCGAGAAGGCATACAACGATGTGGTTATAATCACCGGTGTTGCGCCGAACGATGTTACGTTTACGTATGAGGTCTCCGTTGGCGATGGGCAAACATATTCGTTCGATTGGGCGTCCAGCCCGCGCATACTGAAAGACAGTATCGCGCACATGTACATTGCCGATCCGACGATTCGCAATTGCATGGGCTTTACGCTGAATTTCATCTACGAAAAGACGGGTGGCACACATAAGGGCGACTGGGTGCTCTGGGTGCTTGATACCGACGGCAAATGGTACAGCTTCCCTGGCCTTGCAGCGGATGACGGCGTTGAAACCTACTACGACATCAAGTTCGATTATCCTGTTAACGTAGCGGAGTTTGTCATGCAGCCGGTAAATGAGTATGCGGACTTCTCCTGGAGAGTCGGCTATCTTGTGAGCAACGTAATCTTCGCAAACTAACGCGAGCGAAACGATCGTGTCAAGCAAAAGAGCAGGGAGCGCAATGCTTCCTGCTCTTATCTTTGGGAATCAATCTAAGCTAACATGAAAAATTGAGAATGGGCGATACCGGGTCGTCCCCCGTCAAATATAGTACATCGAGGCATTGTCGCCCTTGAATTTCTCGCTTGCGAGGACGAGGTCTTCCAGAGAGACCTGCGAGAGAGACGCCGTGACCGCGTTGTCCAGAGCCTGAAACGCGCACTCACGCATCGCAAACTCAATCTCCGGTGTTTTTTCGGCGACGGTGTCCTCCGTTTTATCAAAGAGGCCCGTTTCCACCGCGGTGAGCACATCCAGCACGCTGATTTGCCCCGGCGCTGCGGAGAGTAGATAGCCGCCCTGTGCGCCCTTGACGGAGGTGACGAGTTCGCCGCGCTTGAGCAGGGCGAACACCTGCTCCAGATAGATCTTGGATATGCCAAGGCGTTCCGAGATGCTGATGAGGGTAATCGACTCCCCGCTGTGCTGCTTCTGTGCCATATGAACGACTGAAGCGAGCGCATAGCGTCCTTTTGCGGATATTCTCATGGAGCCACCTCTCTCTTTGTCCTATTAAATAAGTATGTTTTATTATATATGGTTTCACCGAAACTGTCAACATGCGTCGACAGGATTGGGTGGAGCAAACTGTTTGTGCATATGCAATTCTAGGATGTTTGCGAATCTATGCATAACCCGAACATGTTTGCGCGCAGATTCCATGAGATATCGCCTGCGGGAAGGGCTTTGGATAAAGAACGGCGCCGTTGAAAGACGGCGCCGATGCGTTCTCTGCCTGGGTGAAAGGGATGCGCGAATCTGAACGGTACGCAGGGTAGCCTGGCTTACAGGACGCTGCGCAGGAAATTGATTGCCTTTTCGTTGGTCGGGTGGTCAAAGATATCCTTCGGCGCGCCTTCTTCCAGGATCAGACCGTCCGCCATGAACACCACACGGTCGGCAACCTCTCTGGCAAAGCCCATCTCGTGGGTGACGCAGAGCATGGTGATGCCCTGCTTCGCGAGACCTTTCATGACGCTGAGCACCTCGCCGACCAGCTCGGGATCCAGCGCGCTTGTGGGTTCGTCAAAGAGCATGATCTCGGGTTCCATGGCGAGCGCGCGCGCGATGGCGACGCGCTGCTGCTGTCCGCCGGAGAGCTTGCTGGGATAGACATCCAGCTTATCGGAAAGGCCGACGCGCTCGATGATCTCCTTTGCCAGCTTTACTGCGGCTTCCTTGGACTTTTTACGCACCAGAACCTGCGCGAGCATCACGTTTTCCAGCACGGTCTTGTGCGGGAAGAGGTTGAAGCGCTGAAACACCATGCCCATCTCGAGCAGCATTGCCTTTTGCGCTTCGGGCTCGACGCGGTGGATCGTGCGGTTGTGTTCCCGATGCAGAAACAGCTCATCCTTGATGAAAATCTTTCCGCTCGTGATTTTTTCCAGCTGGTTGAGAGAGCGGAGGTAGGTCGATTTTCCCGCGCCGGAAGGCCCGATGATGCAGATCACTTCGCCCTTCTTCACGGCAAGGTTGATATCCTTCAATACTTCGAGAGACCCGAAGCTTTTGTAGAGATGTTCTGTTCGGAGAATATACTGATAATCACTCATATGCGCGCCCTACTTATCAATCGAAAGTCGTGTCTCATTTGTTCGTATTTCATCCTTCGCGCGTATTACTCATAGATCGAGAGTCGTTTTTCGATCTTGCCGAAGATAAACGTGAAGATTGCCGTGATGACCAGATAGATCAACAGCGCCGGGATAAACACGAGATAATTTCCTTCGCTGGTCATGATGGTTTTCGAGATGGTCGTGATGTCCATCAGCGAGATGGCAAACACCAGCGAGACATCCTTGATCATCATGACGAATTCATTGCACAGCGGGGGTATCATGCGGCGGATGGACTGCGGAATGATGACGGTACGCATCATCTGTCCGTAGCTCAAACCAAGCGCCTTGGAAGCCTCGTTTTGTCCCTTGTCGATGGACTGAATCGCCGCGCGGACAATCTCAGCGCAGTATGCGGCAGCGTTGAGGGAGAACGCGATCAACGCCGCGATGAACGCGCCTTTGTAGACGGCCTCCGGGTCAGCGGCGCTAAAGAGGCTGCGCCAGGAGAAGCCGAAGATGCCGGGAACGGAGAAGTAGATCACGAACATCTGAATCAACAGCGGCGTACCACGGAAGAAGAAGATATACGCACTGCTGATCTTGCTGATAAACTTGTTTTCGGAGATTTTGCCCAGCGCGAGAAAGATGCTCAGCACAGCTCCGATCACCATGGAGAGCGTGGTCAACAGCAACGTGAGCTTCACGCCGTGCAGCAGGTTTTCTCCCGTGCCGAGCATGCGGTAGGTGTAGTTCACCATCTGACCCGCGAACTTACCTGTGCCTTCGTCCGCGCCATAGACCGACCCCGCGAACCCGATATAGGACTCCTTGATCGCGCTCGCTCCTGAGGTGGTAAAGGAGATATAGTTGATCACGCCGAGATTGTTATAGGTGATGGTGAGGGACTTTCTGCTACTGGTCTTTTCCTCCGCAATGAGTTGTTTGACCGAATCGGAGGCGCGATTGAGCATGTCCTGCTCCGAAACATTGATTGCGGAGAGGACAATCACAAGCGCTAAAATCGCCATGATCACGATGGCGATTGTCTTAGTCGAGCGCTGCCAGTTTTTGATGTCCACGAGTTTTCGAAACATGCTCATGTTGTCTCGCTTATCTGGTGGATTGGGGGAAACACTTCGGCCGGCGCAGGCAATCTTGGGTTGCCCGCGCCAGCCGAACGAAGCGTTGCATCAAATCGATGAATTATTTGCCGAACCAATAGGCGACGTTGGATTCAAAGAAACCTTCCGAGGTGAGCTGGGCAATCGCCTCATTGATGGCGGCTTGCAGAGCGGTGTTATCCAGTGCCATCGCGACGCCGAACTGCTCCGGCTCGCTCTCGTCCTGGAAGATCTTGACAAACTTGTCGGGGTTGGAGGCAAGGTAGCCATCCGCAACGGTGGAGTCTACCACGACCGCGTCCACTTCGCCGTTTTCCAGCTGGGTGAAGCACGTGGTGACCTTTTCATTCGCGGAGATCGTGGCGGTGATGGAACCGGTGCTGACATAGTCCGACATCAGGATATCCGAGGTGGTTTCCTTCTGTACGGCAATCGCCAGGTTGTTCAGATCCAGAAAGCTGCCGATTTTGCCCGCGAAGTCTTTCTTCACGACGACTGCCTGATAGTTGTTGATGTAGGGTTCGGAGAAGAGCATGCTGGCTTTGCGCTCTTCGGTGATGGTCACGGCGGAGATGACGCAGTCATAGTTCACGCCGATGCCCTGGAAGATGCCGTCCCATGCGGTGTTGACGAAGTTGACGGTGACGCCGAGCTTTTCGCTGAGGGCTTTGGCGAAATCAACATCGTAACCGATCGGGGTGGTGCCATCTTCGGCGAAGTCCTCAAACGGGGGATAACCGATTTCCATGCCGACGGTCAGGACGCCGTCCTGCATCAGCTTCACCTTCGACATATCGACGGTAGCGGCCGCAGCGGTAGCGGCGGGTTCTTCAGCGGCTGGTTTCGCGGCGCATGCTGCAAACGAGAGCATCATCGCAACGGCAAGAGCAAGGGCAATAATCTTCTTCATAAATCCGTCCTCCTAAAAAAATAGAAGTTGAACAATTCAACTTCATTGTTTGCACTAAAATAGCATAGATATACGGCCTTGTCAATATATAATTTATAATTATAAGCAAATTATTCAACAAAACTCGCGAAAATTCAAATAAAACGGATAAACGCATTGAACAAATGCATAAATATACTAAAAAGATACATAAAAATGCGACGCAAGTTTTTCGTGGGATAGAGCCCTCCCGGGCTGTATGTGGGACGCGGACATAAACACGCTCAACCTTCGTGAGAAGAGCAGGTTTCGCGGATGTGTTCCAGACCCATCTCGAAGATTTGGCGCACGTGGTCATCCGCCAGCGCGTAGTAGATATTCTTTCCGTCGCGGCGGTTGATGACGAGGTTTGCATCCCGCAGCGCGCGGAGCTGATGCGATATGGCGGACTTCGTCATGTTGAGCAGCGCCGCAAGGTCGCAAACGCAGAGCTCGTGTTCGTCCAGCGCCCACATGATCTTCGCGCGCGTGCTGTCGCCCAGCACCTTAAAAAAGTCCGAGAGGTCGTAGAGCTCGCTCTCCTCCGGCATGTTGCACTTGACCTTTTCCACCACGTCTCCATGGATGATGTCGCAATCGCAAACATAAATTTCTTTGTCCATGATCTCCTTGCCCTTTCTGTCGAGAATCGGCAAAATCGACTTGCGCCTCATGATTGATCCGCGCATTTCCTATATCATAGCACGATTGCAAACAAACAAGAAAAGAGAAATTCGCATGAGCATGGCACGATTGCAAACAAACAAGAAAAGAGAAATTCGTGCTTGACAGTTGAGCGGCTGCTCAACTATAATAAATTCGAAAGTTGAATGATCGCTCAACTGTTCTCGCGGGTGAAAGCAAGGGGTCAGCGCGGAACACGATAGGCAAACGATGAAATAGCAGCCGTTTTCGGATGCAGCGGAAGAGGGAACAACATGAAGAAGGTATGTCGACTGGATGGACTGGGCTGCGCAACGTGCGCGGCAAAGATTGAGAGCGCGGTTTCGAAGTTGGAAGGCGTCTCTTCGGCGAGCGTGAACTTCATGACCACCAAGATGGTGATTGAGGGCGAAGACGCGCGCATGGATGAGATCATGGAGAAAGCGACCGCAATCGTGAAAAAAGTAGAGCCGGACGTCGTCGTGCGGAAAGCGTAACAAGATGAAGCTTTCGGAGAACCAGAAAAAACTGATCAAAACCATCGTGGGCGCGGTAGTTTACGCTGTCGCTATCTTCACGCGCGTCAAGGGCAGTCCGTTTTCGCTGGCTGCGTTTCTTGTCGCGTACTTCATCATCGGTGGGGACGTGCTGTGGCGTGCGGGCAGAAACATCCTGCGCGGTAAGATATTTGACGAAAACTTTCTCATGAGCCTCGCCACCATCGGCGCGTTCATCGTCGGCGACTTTGCCGAGGCGGTTGCGGTCATGTTGTTTTATCAGGTGGGCGAGCTTTTTCAGGATTACGCGGTGGATCAATCCCGCGAGTCGATTGCGTCTCTCATGAACATCCGCCCGGACTACGCGAATGTGCAGCGTGGCGCGGAACTTGTAAAGGTCGATCCCGATGAGGTGAAGGTGGACGAAACCATCGTCATCAAGCCCGGCGAGCGCATCCCGCTGGATGCCGTCGTACTCAGCGGCAGTTCTTCGATCGATACGTCCGCGCTGACGGGCGAGTCCCTCCCGCGTGATGTCGACGCGGGGGATGCGCTGCTGAGCGGCTGCATCAATATCAGCGGACTGCTCACCGCGCGGGTCACCAAGGAATACGGCGAGTCTACGGTTAGCAAGATTCTGGATCTGGTGGAAAACGCGGGCAACAAGAAGTCCAAGTCCGAAAACTTCATTACAAAGTTTGCGGGGTATTATACGCCGGCTGTCGTCATCATCGCGGTACTGCTCGCGCTGATTCCGCCGCTCGTGATTCCGGGAGCGACATTTCGCGACTGGATCTATCGCGGGCTGATCTTCCTCGTGATCTCCTGCCCGTGCGCACTGGTCATCTCGATTCCGCTGAGTTTCTTCGGCGGCATCGGCGGTGCTTCCCGTCGGGGTATCCTCGTCAAGGGCAGCAACTATCTCGAAGCGCTGGCAGAGACGGAGATCGTGGTCTTTGACAAGACGGGCACGCTCACCAAAGGTGTTTTCGCGGTGCAGAAGATCGTTCCGGAGGGCATCAGCGAAAGCGAGTTGCTGGAGCTTGCGGCGCATGCCGAGAACTTCTCCAACCACCCGATTTCGCAATCGCTCAAAAAGGCGTATCAGAAGGCGATTGACGCGGCGCGGATTTGCGACGTGGAGGAGATCTCCGGTCATGGCGTGACCGCTCGCGTGGATGACAAAACGATTGCCGCAGGCAATGCGAAGCTGATGCGCCGACTCGGAGTCGTGTTTACCGAGCCGCAGGATGTCATAGGCACCGTTGTGCATGTGGCGGAAAACGGCGTCTATCGCGGATACATCGTGATTGCGGATGAGGTCAAGGAGGACGCAGCGCGCGCCATCTTGGAGCTCAAAGCCGCAAATATTCGCCAGACCGTGATGCTCACGGGAGACGCGAAGCGGATTGGCGAGCGCGTTGCGGCGCAGCTTGGCATGGATGAGGTGTATACCGAGTTGCTGCCGGTGGATAAGGTCGCAAAAGTGGAGGAGCTCATCGCCAAGAAGTCCCCGCGCGGGAAGCTCGCGTTTGTCGGTGACGGCATCAACGATGCTCCCGTGCTCGCAAGGGCAGATATCGGCATTGCGATGGGTGGGCTTGGGTCGGACGCGGCGATTGAAGCCGCGGACATCGTCATCATGACGGACGAACCCAGCAAGATCGCAACCGCGATCCGCGTTTCAAAAAAGACGCTGCGCATCGTGAAGGAGAACATCGCGTTTGCGCTGCTGGTCAAGGGCGTCGTGCTGCTGCTTGGCGCGCTGGGCATCGCCACCATGTGGGCCGCGATTTTCGCGGACGTCGGCGTCGCGATCCTCGCTATCCTAAACTCAATCCGAATGCTGAACGTAAAGTCGATTAAATAAAAGCTTCATATATTAAAAAAAACGCCCGCGTTACCGACTTGGTGCGCGGGCGGTTTGCTACATCAACCAACAACCCCCGCCAGCATCTGCCAACGGGGGTTGAGAATAAAACCATCAAAAAACGTTAACGATAGGATTATTTGGGGTCATTCGTCCTCATCTTGAGCAGCGAATAGATCGGGCAATAGCCCAAAATACCGGTGATGAGCGGGACGAGGCCGATGAGGCCGAACCAACGGGCGGGACCAGAGACAAATATCAAAAGACTTAATAGAACAACACCAACTGCAATGCGTACCCAGCGGTCCACTCTGCCAACATTCTGTTTCATAAGATTTCCTTCTTTCATGATAAATAATTGCGCATTTCCGCCGCGGTGCGCGGCGTCAACATCAGGACTTGTCACGGGAGTTCAACGAGAATGTCTTTTCCTTCAACCTTCACAGGAAACACCTTTGCGTCGCCAACCTTTGCTTGAATGAACGCGAGCTTCGCGCTGCCTACATTCTTGCCGGTGCGAACATCAAACTTTGCTCCGTGCCGCGGGCAGGTCAGCGTTGCGCCTTCCAGATCTCCGCCAGAGAGCGCGCCGCCCATATGCGGGCACCTGTTGTCCAGCGCGTAGAATTTTCCGTCAACATTGGCGAGAAGAATCATTTTTCCTTGGAGCGGGAAACTCTTCTTTTCGCCGGGCTGTAACGCATCTACTGCGGCAATTTTCAGATATTCCATAATCAACACCCCCTACTAATAAATCCAGTATAGCACATGCATCAAGAGAATCCGTGTGCAAGTCACACGATTCACTGTAATTCGATAAATATAGTTGTTTATCGTGATAAAAGCACGGTATGATGAAGGTAGAAGCGTTATACTAAAAACAAACAAACAACCTACAACAACGTTTTAACAAAGAGAGTAAAGGAGCATGGAGTATGTTTAGCGAGAAAGTTATGAAGCTGTTGAACGAACAGATCACAAAGGAATTTTATTCTGCGTATTTGTATGTCGATTTTGCAAATTACTATGAAGAACAGGGTTTGAAGGGCTTTGCCAACTGGTTTATGGTGCAGGCGCAGGAAGAGCGTGACCACGCGCTGCTGATGATCAAGTATATGCAGAACAATGAGATCAAGGTCACGTTGGAAGCCATTGGTAAGCCGGACGTTGTGATGAAGCAGCATATGGACGCGCTCTGCGCTTCGCTGACGCACGAGCAGTTCGTCACCGCCTCCATTCACGCGATCTATGAGGCAGCCTATGAAGTCAAGGACTTCCGCACCATGCAGTTCCTCGACTGGTTCGTAAAAGAACAGGCGGAGGAAGAGATGAATTCTAACGATAACATCAAGAAGATGGAGCTCTTTGGCACCGACAGCAAGGGCCTCTACATGCTCGATCAGGAGATGGGCACGCGGATGTACGCGCCGCCGAGCCTCGTTCTGTAAAGCATCACTTAGCAAGATACACAAAGACCGCCGTAAACCGGCGGTCTTTTTTGCGCTTAGCGATCTATGCGATTTGAAATTACTCGTAATCCGCGAACAACACCGCGGTGGAGGAGTTGCAGGCGGTGCGCTCCAGCTCGGTCAGCTGGCCGTTGAGCAGATTGATCGAGTAGAGGATCAACTCGTCGGAATCCTGGAATCCGCAGAGCAGGAATTTTCCATCCGGCGTGATGTTGAAGTCACGCGGTGTCTTTGCGTTTGCTTGCAGGATGGAAAGCGGGGTCAGCTTGCCGTCCTTGTGGACGCGGTAGCTTGCTAAGCTGTCGTGCCCGCGGTTGCTGGCGTAGAGAAATTCACCGTTGGGGTGCAGTTTAATGCACGCCGCGGTGGTGTTGAGCACGCAGTCGTTGGGGAGCGTCGGCAGCGTTTGCAGGAACTTGGCATGCCCCGTCTCGCTGTCGTAGGCATAGACGCGGACGGTATTGTTCAGCTCGGTGACGAGATAAAGGAACTTCCCGCTTTGGTCGAACACAAACTGCCTTGGGCCATCGCCCGGCTCGGTCTTGATTGCGGGCGCGGCGTTGGGGGAGACGAGCCCCGTAGCCCAGTCGATGCCGTAGACGCGGATTTCGTCCGTGCCGAGATCGGCAACGAGCACATGCTTGCCCTCTGGATCAGGGGTAACCTGATGCACGTGCGGGCAGGATTGGCGCGTGGGGTTGACGCTCTTGCCGTAGTGCTGCACAAAGCAGGAAGCGGTGCCGAGGCTGCCATCCGCGAGAATCGGGAAAATGGAGAAGCTGCCGCCCGTGAAGTTCGCAACCATCAGGTGGGTGTCGCCCGCGCTGACGCTGACGCAGCAGGCATCCGCTCCGCCGGACATCCTGCGGTTGAGGAAGGTGAGCTCACCGGTTTCCGGATGGATCGCGTAGCTGGAAACGGCGGCCGACGGCTCCTCATGATACTCCTTGAGCTCATTGACCGTGTAGAGAAAGCGCTTGTCCGAACTCAGCGCGAGATACGTCGGGTTCGGTTTACCCGCCGCAAACAGGCGGGTGAGATGACCCGCGTCGTCCATGCGATAGACGCTCACGCCGTCTCCGCTGCCGGGGCTGAGCTCCCCCGTGCCGAGCACGATGGGCTGCGAGTAACTGCCGACGAATACCAACCGGTTTTTCATATCCTTACGTCTCCTCTAAAATTTATAAGAATTATCTTGCTAAAAGAATTTGCGAAATGGCCCACGCCGCACCGTCCTCATCCTGATCGGGCGCGATGTGACTAGCTGCTGCCTTCACGCTGTCCTGCGCGTTTTCCATCGCAAAGGAGAGCCCCGCGCAGCGAAACATCGCGATATCCGCCTCTCCGTCGCCAACCGCCGCGGTTTCGGCGGGCAGGATGCCGAGGTATTCACACAGGGCGAATAGCCCCGCACCTTTTTCTACGCCTTGCTGGTTGATCTCCAACCCGTCGTGGATCGAGGTGACGAGATCGACTGGGAATCCCTCGCAAAACGCGCGCAGTTTCGGCAGATCGGCAAGATCCTCAAACGAAACGTAGAGTTTTTCGATGTCGCTCTCGCGCACGTCGAGCAAGTCCCCGACACGATCGACTTGAACACGCCCCGCCTCCAGCGAGGGATGATGCAAAAACGCGGCGTCGTAGCGCTCTGTATGCGCCCAGCAGTCCCGGTTCACATACGAGACTCCGTCCGCATACACCTCGGTCATCACGCGGTAGCGGCGCGTCTCACGCTCGATCTCCTGCGCAAGGGCGAGCGGCAGATGGTTTTGGTAGAAGACCGTGTCCGTCACCGTGTCCCGCCCCGTGGCGCCGTTGCTCAGGACAAAGTAGCGAATCCAGGGCAGCGCCTGCCGTAGGAAAGTCAGCTCCTGCATGGTGCGCCCCGTTACGATCGCGACGTCGACGCCCGCGTCCCGCAGGGACTCGATTGCGCAGATGACGGCGGGAGAAATGGAGAGATCGCGGCGGACGAGCGTACCGTCCACGTCCAGCGCGACGAGTTTGATCGTTGCCATGCCTTACCCTTTCGCCGCGGGGTACTCATTACACAGGAGGCGATAGGGCGCTTCGTCCTCCTCAATGGTGGAGAATCGTCCGAGCGGCTCTAAGAAGCGATTGTCGTGCACGTCGTCGTTACACATGCTGACCTCACCCAAGAGAACCGGGCCTGAACCGGGTTCCACGTTGAAGTCGTGGTAGAGATACGACTGAATCGAGATGCTCTCGCCGGGGGTCAGGCGAATCTGCGTGCCGGCTGGCACGGTAAACGCGCGCCCGTCGCAATGCAGCGTCACGTCGGTGTCCGCGAGGCGCTCATCCGTGGTGGAGTTGTAGACCGTGATCAGCACGTTGCCGCCACCGCGGTTGATGATGTCCTCCATCTTGCTCCAGTGGAAGTGCATCGGCGAATACTGGCCTTCTTCTATATAAAGAAGCTTCTCTGCGTAAGGTTTTGGGTAAACGTCCCGCTTGCTGAAGTTGCCGTTGCGAATGGTCACGAGCGAAAAGCCCATCTTGGAAAAATCGCCCGCGCCGTAGTCGGTGACATCCCAGCCGAGCATGTTATCGCGAACCTCGTCGAACGAGCCGTCTTTGCCTTGCCAATCCTCCGGCGTCCAGCCGCAAAACGGCGGCAGCGCAAACCCGCGGAGCTTCGCAAAGGATTCCATGCGGCGGATGGCGGCGTTGATTTCGGAACGCTTCATATCAAATATTCTCCTTACCGTGATGCATGCTTGAAAATCGTGTCAAGAGGAGGTGCTGGTGTGCCAATATTGCTTGTGCGCTATCATTCTAGCGCATTCGTTTCGAATATGCAATGACAGACAGAATAGTTTCATATGAAAGTAATATTGTTATAATGGTAACGTTTATCGTTGACATGCCCTTTTTCTGCGGATATACTGATTCTGGAAGAGAAATTAATCTATGCGCGAAAGAGGAAACGGCATGAAGAGCGGATACGTCATCGGAATCGACGCGGGCGGCACGAAGGTCGCCTACGGACTGTTCAATCCCGCGGGCGAAAGGATCGACCGCGCGCAGCACCCGACGGATGTCTGCGCCACGGGAGAATCGTTTTCCGACATGCTGGTGGAGAATATTCAGGCGATCCTCGCGCGAAACAACATGAAGGATTCGGATCTCGACGGAATCGGCATCTGCATGCCGTCGTTCATCCTCTTTGACGAGGGATATGTGCTGATGACCTCCGCCATGCCGGGCATCAAGCAGTTTCCCATGCGGGACTATTTACGAGCAAGGCTGAATACCAACATCGTGCTGGATAACGACAGCAACGCGGCGGCGCTTGCGGAATACCGCAGAGGCGCGGGTAGAGGCAGTAAACATCTTGTGTACATCACGGCGGGTACGGGTCTCGGCAGCGGTATCATCATAGACGGCAGGCTGTTTCGCGGGAGCTACGGCTGGGCGGGCGAATGCGGGCATATGCTGGCGACTCCCGACGAGGGATTGATGTGCGGCTGCGAAAACCGCGGATGCTTCATGAGCTACGCCAGCGGCCGCGCGATGAGCGCGCGCGTACGCGGGCAGATGACCTACTGCAACACCACGATCCTCACGCCAGAGACGGCGGA
>JBDKRF010000280.1:0-3929 GCA_039683525.1 Clostridiaceae bacterium | reverse complement strand
CTAGAAAAGACCAACTTAACTAACTCTACCAACTATGGCAGACCAACCCTGCTAACTATTGGATGCCCCTGTGAGAGATCGCAGGGGCATTTTTTTATTGGCCCTCAGCGCAGACGGAAGGATAAACACGCACTCCAGAATTCTAATTAACCCGTTTCCAAACATTATATTACGCATCAACTGCAGAAACAACTGCACAAATGCGAACGAGCATTAGCAAGAATAGTTCCTCCTGCGATTTCTCACGAATTTTTCGAATCACAGGAGGAAAACTAAATGACAAATCGCGAAAATCAGCAAAAAATCCTTATCTTCAAGATCTACCTACCCCACGAAAAACAGTGGGTCGAAGTCACAGAGGGACAGTACCGCACCTACTCCCGCGACATCTGGGCAACACGGAAACGCGCACAGGCGCATCGCCAGTGTATGTGCCCCAGATCCAAAATATGGATCTGTGACGGAGACTGTCTCGCTTGCAAATTTCGCGCCGCCGGCGACAATTTATCTCTCGACCGTACTTATTCAAATGATGATGGCGACGAATTCTCCCTGCTGGACAAGTTGGCAGCTGGATCTGCCGGCGTCGAAGATGTCGTCACTGATCAGATCATGCTGACGGAGCTGATCAGGCGCCTTGGCGAGATCATGCCAGAAGCGCGACGCATCGGGGAACTCCGCCTTGAAGGGTTGACCGACACTGAAATCGCCGATGTGATCGGTATTCCCCGGACAACTTTCCTCTCACGAATCAAAAAGGCCATGGAAGTTATCAAACGCGAGCATCCAGATCTCTTCTAAATCGCAATCTCCGGTCGCTTTAAAACGGTCGGAGATATTTTTTAGCAAATTTCGTTTTCTTTCGTCAAAACGACCTCCTCACCTCCATTGGGTACTAGAGAGAGCAAAAACACACGGCTCCTTCGAAGGAGGTGAACGAAATGTACGAAGCCCATACCCGGATCCGCGCAGCAGACGAGGAACTCATTGACGTTCTTATCGCGATCAGCGTCGTAGCCAATCGTCTTGCAAGGAAGCTCATGATACTTGCGAATCAAAGTCAAAACAGGGAAGGAGGAAAAGCAAATGGACAAAACGAACGATATGGCTCTCACGATCGAAGAGTTGCGCAGCGCCGTTGCGGCTATTAATGAGGTCGCAAACCGGATGGTCAGGGTTTTCGGCAACGAAGCGTTTGACGAAGAGGCACCTACGGTCAAGCCCGCCATGAAGCTGGAGAAGGTTAGGGCCGTTCTCGCGGAAAAATCCCGCAACGGTTACACCGCCCAGATCCAATCGTTACTTCAAAAGTATGGAGCTGACAGGCTATCGCAGCTTGACCCGACGAAATATGCGGCGCTGCTTGCAGATGTGGAGGTCTTGCGAGATGCCACCTAATGGACACGCGATACTCTCTGCATCAAGTTCAGATCGCTGGCTGCACTGCCCACCGTCTGCTCGACTAAGCGAAAGATATGCGGACAAATGCAGCGATTACGCTGCCGAAGGCACCGACGCCCATGCGCTCTGTGAGTACAAGCTAAGGTGCGCCTTAGGCGAGGATTTATCGCACGTCGCCGACATCAGGGACTCGCTGGCCTTCTATTCCGAAGAAATGGAAGATTGCGCCACCGGATATGTCGCCTATGTTCTCGAACGGATCGAAGCCGCAAAGCAGGTCTGTGCCGATCCAATCGTACTCATTGAGCAACGCGTCGACTTTTCCCGCTGGGTGGAGGATGGCTTTGGAACGGCGGACGCGCTAATCATCGCGGACGGCAAGCTCGAGATCTGCGATTACAAGCATGGGCTAGGCGTGCTCGTCCGGGCGGAAGAAAATCCGCAGTTGATGTGCTATGCGCTTGGGGCACTGGAGCTTTTTGACAACATCTACGATATCGAAACCGTCAGCATGACCATCTACCAGCCGCGCCGGGAGAATGTCAGCACCTACGGGCTTTCGAAAGGGGATTTGTATCAGTGGGCCACTGATGTACTAAAGCCCACCGCCGAGCTTGCGTTCGCCGGCGACGGAAATTTCCTCTGCGGCGAGTGGTGCAGATTCTGCAAGGCGAAAAACGAGTGCCGTGCGCGCGCGGAGGCAAACCTTTCTCTTGCCCAGTATGAGTTCAAGCTCCCACCGCTCCTCACAGATGAGGATATCGAGGACGTTCTTGCCAAGGTAGACGACCTCGTCGCATGGGCGTCTGACATCAAGGAATATGCCCTGCAGCAGGCAATATGCGGCAAGGAATGGAACGGCTGGAAGCTGGTTGAAGGCCGCTCCAATAGAAAGTACATCAATGACACGGCTGTCGCCGGCGTTGTTGAGGATGTGGGCTTCGACCCATATGAACGGAAGGTGCTTGGCGTCACCGCCATGCAAAAGCTGCTCGGCAAGACTCGGTTCGACGAGCTCCTGAGCCTTTATATCGAAAAACCGCAAGGCAAACCAACGCTTGTGCCGGAGAGCGATAAACGACCGGCGATGTCTACGGCAGCTGCCGATTTTAAAGAAAATTTAGGAGGACAATCAGATGTCTAACAACACGAACAAGGTCAACAATCCCATGAAGGTTATCACCGGCCCCGACACCCGCTGGTCCTACGCCAACATCTGGGAAGCAAAAAGCATCAACGGCGGCACGCCGAAATTCTCGGTCAGCCTCATCATCCCCAAGTCTGACACCAAGACCGTCGCCAAGGTGAAAGCCGCTATTGAAGCCGCTTACATCGAGGGCGAAGCCAAGTTGAAAGGGAACGGCAAATCCGTACCGACTTTCGCCGCGATCAAGACGCCGCTACGCGATGGTGACATTGAGCGCCCGGACGATTCCGCGTATGTCAACGCCTACTTCATCAACGCCAACGCAACGAGCGCTCCCGGCATCGTGGATGCTGACCGCAATCCCATCCTTACCCGCTCGGAGGTGTACAGCGGCGTATACGGCAGGGCCAGCATCAGCTTTTACGCCTTCAACAGCAACGGGAACAAGGGCATCGCCTGCGGTTTGAACAATCTGCAGAAGGTGCGCGACGGCGAGCCGCTCGGTGGCAAGAACAGTGCTGAGTCCGATTTCACAACCGACGAAGATGCGGACTTCCTCGCCTAAACACCAGCCCCATGAGGGTGGCGGAGCAATCTGCCACCCTGCTCAGGGTTATGAAAGGACAATTATACTCATGGCTACTATAACATCATTGTCCTTGGACGTGGAGACGTTCAGCAGTGCTCCTTTGCATAAATGCGGTGTCTACAAATACGCGGAAGATTCGGATTTTGAGATTTTGTTGCTCGGGTACAGTGTGGACGGCGCAGAAGTGCAGGTGGTCGACCTTGCCAACGGTGAAAAGTTGCCGGATGAGATCAGAGATGCGCTCTTGGATGAGACCGTGACGAAATGGGCGTTCAATGCCAATTTCGAACGTGTCTGTCTTTCCCGGTTCCTCGGAATGCCCACCGGCGAATACCTCGACCCAACAGCATGGAGATGCTCCATGGTCTGGGCCGCTACAATGGGCCTGCCGCTATCTCTCGAGGGCGTCGGCGCCGTACTCGGGCTCGAAAAGCAGAAGCTGACCGAAGGCAAAGAGCTCATCAAGTATTTCTGCCAGCCTTGCGCGCCAACGATGTCTAACGGTCAGCGCACCCGCAATTACCCGCATCACGCGCCGGAAAAATGGGCCGCGTTCAAACGTTATAACGCCCGCGATGTGGAAACGGAGCTGTCCATTCAGGAGAAACTCGCCAAGTTCCCGGTTCCTGAAAGCATATGGGATGAATACCACCACGATCAGGAAATTAACGATCGTGGCGTGGCGATGGATATGACGCTGGTCAAACAGGCCATTCATATGGACAACCGGTCCCGAGTAGAGCTTATCGCCGCCATGAAAGAGATAACGGAACTGGATAACCCGAATTCAGT
>JBDKRF010000279.1:0-2661 GCA_039683525.1 Clostridiaceae bacterium | reverse complement strand
CGCAACGTTGAGCGCCTTGATGGCTTCCCCGACGATTTCGGGGCCGATGCCATCTCCGCGAATCACCGCAATATTATAATTCATACCCGTTTCCCCCTTACAGCTTGCCCGCTTTGATGGCGTTCATGAGCCCACCCGCGGAGATGATGCCCTGAATGAACGGCGGAAACGGTTCGCCCTGATAGGACTCGTTCTTGGTGAGATTCTTGATCACGCCGGTATCAAAATCGACGCTGACCTTGTCACCCGCCTGAATCTTCTCGCTCGCTTCGGGGCACTCTACGATCGGAAGCCCGATGTTGATCGCGTTGCGGTAGAAGATACGCGCGAAGGTGCTTGCGATCACGCAGGAGATGCCGGATTCTTTGATCGCAATGGGCGCGTGCTCACGCGAGCTGCCGCAGCCGAAGTTCTTGCCGCCGACCATGACGTCCCCCGCCTGGACGCGCTTGGAGAAATCTTTGTCAATGTCCTCCATGCAGTGCGAAGCCAGCTCTTTGGGGTCGCTCGTGGTCAGATAGCGCGCGGGGATGATGACGTCTGTATCGATGTTGTCGCCATATTTGATGGCGGTGCCTGTTGCGTTCATGCTTGACCTCCTAACACGGATTCGGGTGTGACGAGTTTGCCGGCGATGGCGGATGCTGCAGCGACTGCGGGAGAAGCGAGATACACTTCCGATCCCGTATGTCCCATGCGGCCAACGAAGTTGCGGTTCGTGGTGGCTACCGCGCGCTCGCCTTTGGCGAGGATTCCCATGTGACCGCCGAGGCAAGGCCCGCAGGTAGGAGTGCTCACAGCGCAGCCCGCGTCGATAAAGATTTTGACGAGGCCTTCTTCCATCGCTTGCAGCATGATCTTCTGCGTGGCGGGGATCACGATGCAGCGAACGCCCTCGTGTACCTGACGTCCTTCGAAGATCTTGGCAGCCGCTCGCAGGTCTTCGATTCTGCCGTTGGTGCAGCTGCCGATGACCGCCTGATCGATGGTGATCTCGCCCACTTCGGAGACGGGTTTTGCGTTCTCCGGCAGATGCGGCAGCGCAACCGTGGGCTCGATGCTACTCAGATCGATGGTGAACGTCTTGGTGTACTCCGCGTCCGCGTCGGCTTTATAGATCGTCCAATCGGCGCAATTGTGCTCTTTTGCAAACTGCGCGGTCTTCTCGTCGTATTCAAAGATGCCGTTTTTCGCGCCCGCTTCGATGGCCATGTTCGCCATGCAGAGGCGGTCTTCCCTCGTGAGGCTCGCTAAACCCTCGCCAGTGAATTCCATCGACTGATAGAGCGCGCCGTCCACGCCGGTCATGCCGATGATGTGCAGGATGATGTCCTTGCCGGATACCCAGGGTTTGAGCTTGCCCGTGAGGACAAACTTGATTGCGGTGGGTACTTTCAGCCAGCAAAGGCCTGTCGCCATGCCTGCCGCCATATCGGTGCTGCCAACGCCTGTCGAGAACGCGCCGAGCGCTCCGTAGGTGCAGGTGTGCGAGTCCGCGCCGATGATTAGATCGCCGGGCTTGACCAGCCCCATCTCTGGCAGCAATGCGTGCTCCACGCCGACTTTGCCGACATCGAAGAAGTTCGTGATGTCGTGCTTCTTAGCAAACGTGCGGACGACTTTGCACTGCTCGGCGGCCTTGATGTCCTTGTTGGGCGTAAAGTGATCCATCACCAGCGCGATCTTGTCGTGATCGAATACCTTCTCCAGACCCGCTTTTTCAAACTCGACGATTGCGACCGGAGATGTAATATCATTTCCGAGCACAAGATCAACCTTCGCACGGATCAATTGCCCCGCGCTGACGTGGTCGAGTCCCGCGTGACTCGCGAGTATCTTTTGCGTCATTGTCATTCCCATAAGTTTAATTGTCCTCCCGCGTCTTTTCATATATCAGGTTGTTGATTGCGTTGATGTAGGCAAGGATACTGGCTTCAATCACGTCCGTACTCAATCCGTAGCCCTTGGCTGTTGCGCCTTCGCTGCTGATCTTAACGCTGACCTCGCCCTGCGCATCCCTTCCCGCCGTGACCGCGCCGATGGAGTATTCCTCCAGCTTGACCGCACGACCGATGATCTTATTGATCGCGTTAAACGAAGCGTCTACCGGCCCGAACCCGATGGCAACCTTCTCGACCCTTGTCCCATCCGCGCCGATGAGCGCGATGCTGGAAGAAGGCGTAATCGTGTTGCCGGAGTTGATGACGTAGCGTTCCAGCGCGTAGCTCTTGGGGATTTCCTGCGCCAGCACACTGCGCACCAGCGCTTCGATGTCCTTGTCGCTGACGGACTTCTTTTTGTCCGTCAAGTCTTTGAATCGTTTAAAGAGTTTGTTGGATAGATCAAAATCCACGCTGTAACCGAGCTCTTTGACTCGCTCGTTAAACGCGTTTCTGCCGGAATGCTTACCCAGCAGCATCTTATTGTTGGTGAGCCCCACCGTCTCCGGCTGCATGATCTCGTACGGCTGATGATCCGCCGGTATGCCCTGCTGATGAATGCCGTTCTCGTAAGAGAACGCATTCTCACCGACGATGGCTTTGTTCGGCTGCACCTTGATGCCCGTGATTGCGGAGAGCAGTCGGCTCGTCTTATAGATCTGCGCCGGGTCAACGCCCGTAGTTGCATCGTATACATCCGCACGGGTCTTGAGATTCATCA
>JBDKRF010000278.1:0-5532 GCA_039683525.1 Clostridiaceae bacterium | reverse complement strand
GCCTGCACGAGCCCGCTCGCCTTCTCTTTCGGCAAATCAATCTGCGTAACGTCGCCCGTTACCACAACGCGGGAGCCTTCGCCGATTCGGGTTAAAAACATCTTCATCTGCTCGGTGGAGCAGTTCTGCGCTTCGTCCAGAATGATATAGGCGTTGTTCAGCGTCCGTCCGCGCATATAGGCAAGCGGAGCAACCTCGATAGCGCCGCGTTCATAGAGCGCTTTGTAGCTCTCCAGACCCAGAAACTCCTGCATCGCGTCATAGAGCGGGCGCAGGTACGGATCGACCTTGCTCTGCAGATCGCCCGGCAGAAAGCCGAGCTTCTCGCCTGCCTCGACCGCGGGCCGCGTCAAGATAATCCGCTCTACTTCCTTATTCTTAAATGCCAGTACCGCCATGGCAACCGCGAGATACGTCTTGCCCGTTCCGGCAGGGCCGATGCCGAAGACCAGCTCAAACTCTTTGAGCGCCTGCACGTATCGCTTTTGCCCCAGCGTTTTGCACTTGATCTGGCGGCCTTTGTTCGTGATGGCGATCACGTCGCCCATGATCTTCTCGATCATGTCCGCATTACCCTCTTTTGCGAGGTCTACCGCGTAGCGGATACGGCTTCTGTTGATCTTCTCACCGCGTCGCTGCATGTCGAGCATTTTTTCGATCACGATGCGGGCAAGGTTTGCGCCGTCCGCTTCGCCGGTGATGCGGATGCCGTGCTCCTCCGCGCTGATGTGCGCGCCGGTCTCGTCCTCCAACACACCGATGTTTTCGTCAAACACGCCAAACAGGCCCAGTAATTCGTCAACATTTTCCAGCGGGATTGAAAGCATAACCCGCTCTGTTTCCTGTGTCAAGCAGTGCTCTCCTTTGTTGATGAAATGTTTCCATTCCGACTCGCGATCCGCGTTTCTTGCGATGATTCCGGTCAAAAAAACGGATTTGCTTACTCGCGATTATAACACATCTAGTCGAAAAATACCACGCGGCACGGGGCTTGATAGCCCCTGTTTGGGCACCTGTCATGTTAACAATTCGTAAGATTTTTCTTGCGAGGTCTTAGTCGGGAAAGGAAAACCCGCCGTGTTTATCCGGCGGGCATTGTGTTTCAGGTTTCGCTGACCGCGTCATCTGTTGCGGGATGTTTCTCGCTCCAGCGATCCATCAGGAAAGACCCGACAAAACCGGCTGCCGCAGCAATTATGCACAGTACTGCCTCTCCCGATCCAGTAAAGCTCGTCGGGATGATCGGTCTCGTCGACGCACTGACAAAGCCGATGACGCAATAGAACGCGATACCATAGTGCTTCTCAAACAGGTGGTTGACAAGGCGCGCAAGCAGGAGCACGGTGCCGATGATGCCGATGGCAAACGGAATCAACACCTGGATGTCAAAGGTGGCAATACCCTCCGACATCGGTTGATATAAACCCAGAAACATCAGCAGCGAAGAAGAGCTCATGCCAGGTACGATCAGGCTAATGCCCCAAAGCGCGCCACAGAAGATATACCAACCAAACGACGGGGTCACCATAGTCGACGTGCTGAACTTAAGCGTGTAGAAGAACGCAAGCAGCGCGATTGTGCTGATCGCGAGCGCTACCCACATACCATTGCTTTTACCGTTTTTCGAGCCTTCGCGTAAGAGCCCGGGAAAAGTCCCGCCGATGAGCCCGACAAACAAGCTGATGATCACCGCTGCGTTGAGGGAGAGAAGCTTTGCGATCACCCCAGCGAGGCCGATAAAACCAACCGCCCAGCCAAGCGCGATCGGAATAAACATCTTCCAGTATTGCTTCAGGTTCTTAAACGGATGCGCAAGCACCGCCATCATCGGGCGATAAATGCCGAAGACCACGCACAGTACGCCGCCGGAGATCCCCGGCAGGATCGCGCCCGCGCCGATGATCGCGCCTTGAATGACGCGCACGATAAATCTGCGCAGTTTCGAAAAAGCGGTGTTTGGTTTTTTCTCTTCCATTTTTGTTAACCTTTCAAGGTATGTCACCTATGAACGGATCATAAACGCAACATATTAATTGTGCATTTCGCGGTAGTCACCTTTGAACGGAGCGTAAGTACAACACCATAATTGTGCATTTTGAAAAATTAGATCGGAATTTAGTATATACTAATTCGCCCTCATTCGGCAACCCGCAGGATCGATATGTCACAAGTTTGCCTTTTATCCGCATTTCTTTATAACGCGCGACAATGCAGGCGGCGCATTGTCAGCCCCCGTTCTATTGCACGCGTGTAATTTTATATGATATAATGCCTTGATTTAGACAATGGGGAGGCTTGGTTTTGTTTACTGCAAACGGTTTTTACTCACAACTCCACGGCAGTTATCTCTTCTATGAAGTTGGCAAGCGCGCAGCCGCGTTTACCAAGGCACATCCCGAAGCAAAGATCATCCGCATGGGCATTGGCGACGTCACGCGTCCGCTGGTTCCCGCCGTTGTCGAAGCCATGCACAAAGCGGTTGACGATATGTCGAAAGCCGAAACCTTCCACGGTTACGGCCCGGATTTTGGATATGAGTTTTTACGCGAGGCGATTCTGCGGCGCGACTATACCGCGCGCGGTGTCGCGCTCGATCTCGATGAAATCTTCGTCTCCGACGGCGCAAAGTGCGACGTTGGCAACATTCAGGAGATTTTCTCGCAGGACTGCGTCGTCGCGGTGACCGACCCCGTCTACCCCGTCTATGTCGATACCAACGTGATGAGCGGGCGCGGCGGCAACTATGATGAAGCCAAGGGCGGCTATCAGAAGATCGTCTACATGCCGGGTTCCGAAGAGAACGGCTTTGTCGCATCTCTGCCAAAAGAACGCGTGGATGTCATGTATCTCTGCTTCCCCAATAACCCCACGGGTGTGACGCTCACCAAAGAGCAACTCAAGGTCTATGTCGACTATGCCCGCGCAAACGGCACGTTGATTCTCTATGATTCCGCATACGAAAGCTACATTTCGGAACCCAACATTCCACACAGCATCTATGAGGTGGAAGGTGCGAAGGAATGCGCCATCGAGTTCCGCTCCATGTCCAAGACCGCCGGCTTTACCGGCACGCGCTGCGCCTATACCGTCGTACCCAAGGCGCTCGTCTACAAGGACAGCTTCGGCAACGAAGTACACCTGCGCGACCTCTGGGCACGGCGGGTTTCGACAAAGTTCAACGGCGTTTCCTATATCACTCAGCGCGGCGCAGAGGCGGCCTACAGCCCAGAAGGCAACGCGCAGATCATGAGCGTCGTCGCGGACTATATGGAGAACGCGCGGATCATCCGCGAGGGCTTGCAGAAAGCCGGTTATACCGTATTCGGCGGCGTCAACGCGCCCTATATCTGGCTCAAGGTTCCCCATGGCGACAGCTGGCGCTTCTTTGACGAGCTGCTCACGCAGTATCACATCATCGGCACGCCCGGTGAAGGCTTTGGTGCGGCGGGCGAAGGATACTTCCGCATGACGGCGTTTGCCACGCGTGAAAACACGCTGGAAGCCATGGAGCGCATTCAGAAAGGCTCGCTATGACGAAGATCATCGCCTTCGAGGGCATCGACGGAACGGGAAAAACCGTACAGTTGCAACGGCTCTACGAGCGGTTGGCGGCGGACGGTCGTTTTCGAGTGATGACGCTCTCGTTTCCGATGTATGATACCTTCTTTGGTGCGGAGTGCGGCAGGTTGCTTACGGGCAGTGGCGGCGTTCGAGCCAACGAGGTAGATCAGCGTAGCATGGCGCTCTGGTACGCGCTGGATCGCTTCGAAGCGTTTCGCGATCTCGACTATTCCGGTGCGGATGTGCTACTGATCAACCGGTATATTCTGAGCAACGCGGTCTATCAGTCCGTTCGCGACCGCGACCTCGGCAACCCCGATTTACTGGATTTTGTCGTTGAGCTTGAGCACGAGCATTTCAAAATTCCGCGTGCGGATGCGCACATCGTGCTCGATATGAATCCGGAGAACGCTTCGGAGAACGTCGGCAAAAAAGGATTCCGCGAGTACGTTGGAGACATGCCGGATATCTACGAGGCGCTGCCGGATATTCAGAAGCGCGCGCGGCAGAAGTACATTGAGTACGCAAAGCGCATGCCCGGCATCCACATCATCCCCTGCATGGAGCAAAATCATCTGAAAAGTATTGAAGCGATTGGTGAGCTGATCGATCAGGAACTATCGTTCATACTGAAGTAGTCCGGATTCAATCCATCCGTTCACCGATCATTTGAGCGGATGCTTGAAGATATGCAAAACAAATATTGATAAAGTATTCAATTAGGAGGTAAACAACATGCGTAAAATTGGTATCCTCACGGGCGGCGGAGACTGCCCGGGTCTCAACGCGGTTATCCGCGGCGTCGTCGAAGAGTGCGCGGCAGCGGGCATCGAAGTGTACGGCTTTTCGGCTGGCTGGCGCGGTGCGCTGACCGGTGAAGGCCGCTGGCTCTCCCTCAAGGATGTGGAAGGCCTTCAGACCAAGGGCGGCACGATCCTCGAAAGCAGCCGCACCAACGTCATGAAGGAAGAAAACGGCCCCGAGCGCGTTCGTAAAACCCTCGAGAGCCTCGGCCTCGAAGGCATGGTTGCTATCGGCGGCGACGACACCCTCGGCGTTGCCAACAAGCTCACGAAGATGGGCATGAAGATGATCGGCGTGCCGAAGACCATTGACAATGATCTCTCCTGCACCGACTACACGTTTGGCTTTGACACGGCGAGCAACATCGCCATGGATTGCATCGACCGTCTGCACACCACCGCTGCTTCCCACGCGCGCTGCTTCGTGGTCGAGTGCATGGGTCGCCACACGGGTTGGATCGCGGTTCAGGCCGGTCTCGCGGCGGACGCGAACCTGATCCTCATCCCCGAGTTCCCCAAGACCTTCGAAGAGGTCATGCAGGTTATCCGCTCGCGCTACGTCAAAGGCCAGCGTCACACGATCATCGCCGTGGCAGAAGGCTTTGAACTCAAGGGCGAGACGGAAGAAAACGTCGGCCTCGACGCGTTTGGCAACAAGCTGCTGCTCGAAAAAGAAATCGCAAAGACGCTCTCCGATCGCATCGAGAAAGCCATGCGCGCGGATACATCCCTCGACGAAAAGCGCAAGTATTTCGAGTGCCGCTCGGTCGTGCTCGGTCACATCCAGCGCGGTGGTTCCCCCTCCTGCTTCGACCGCGTGCTCGGTACGCGTCTTGGCTTCAAGGCGGGCGAGCTGGTCGTGAACGAGCAGTACGGCAACATGGTAGCCCTGCAGGGCACCGCGATCGTAACCGCCGACCTTGACAAGGCCGTCACGGAGCGCAAGGAAGTAGACTTGGATTTCTACAAGTCCATCTCGATCCTCTTCAAATAAGCAACACAACGCAACAAACAAACGGACGGGTTATCCCGTCCGTTTTGCGTTGTTTCGTTGGATATCGTTTATCTCAGCAACCTATCTGAGATATATTTCCTGCCTTGCGCACCAAATGAGTTGTCTTTTTGTTTATGAAGATCAAAAACAAGCAGCGACTCTTCGTTTCGCAGT
>JBDKRF010000277.1:0-2094 GCA_039683525.1 Clostridiaceae bacterium | reverse complement strand
ATGGTTTTTTCCCTTCGTCCGCCGTTGGCCGCGGACGCATATCCTTTCATAATGCTTGTTTTATTTTGTTTGATTGTTTTGTGGCCAACAAAAACGCCCTTGCTTCGGCGCTTACGCCGAAACAAGGACGATGCTCTCGCGGTGCCACCTTGTTTCCCGATTCGTGAAAATCGGGCTCTTTGTGGAAATGCCAACACATTCCCCGCGATATAACGGTCACGACCCGTCGCAGGATACTCATGTTCCCCTGCGCGCTCGGCGGTCCATTTGAACGATCGTTTCCTGCGGGGCTTTCACCAGTGCCCCTGCTCTCTAAGAGGTCGTATTCGTCCGTTATCTCCGCTTCACAGCTTATGGCGGAATTATATATGATGCAAATCGTCCCGTCAATACCATTTTTGAAAAACTTTTTACGTCACGAAACGCACGCGATAACTGTCATATATGACGAATCGATAAAATACGGATGAAAAGGTTGAAGTAAAGTGTGTTATATGGCATAATACACTTAATGAAAGAAATCGTATTTGTCCACGCGGGAGAGCGCGGACGACAAAGCCGGAACCGCGTTCATCCGCGAAAGGGTTCTGTCATGAAAAAAACGCTGCTCATCACGCTCCTTGCGGTCATGATCGCCTCCCTGTTCGGGTGCGGGAAAAAGCCGGAGGTCACGTTTGTGGATACGCTCCCCTGTGATCAGGCGAGCGGGTACACTTGGGTTGCGCGCTCCAGCGGCAAGGATACGGGTCAGGTCTATATCGGTCAAACATATCGCGACGACGAAACCTATGCGCTCTTGGGCGCAAGCGGTGTGCTGGAAAACGCGTTTGCGGGCGTCGTGCCGGGCATTGCCACCGTGCGGCTCTACTATGTCCACGCGCTGGATTGGGACGGTTCAAACAGCAGCGCGGAGGGCACGGCCTATTATGAGTTTCTCGTCTACGACGATCTGACCATCAGCCTGCTGTATTCCGAGATCGAACTGCCGGATGAGTTTTAATTGAGCAGATACGACAAGCGGCGCTCCTTTTTCAGGAGCGCCGCTTTTTATTGCCCGGTTGATTAGCGAATGTAGAGTCCGGCATCGCCTTTGTCGATGACCAGCGTGGTGTCGGGAGCCACGTCGGTGGCAATGATCTTTCGCGCAAGCAGCGTCTCCACCTTGCTTTGCAGATACCGCTTGAGCGGACGCGCGCCGTAGAGCGGGTCGCTGCCCTCGGTCACGATGTATTCCTTCGCGGCATCGGTGACGTCAACTTTGAGTTGCCGTGCGGCAAGCCGTTTGTTCAGATCCGCAATCAGCAGGTCGACGATCTGCTTGAGGTCTTCCTTCGTCAGCGGGCGATAGAACACGATCTCGTCCAGGCGGTTCAAGAACTCCGGCCGGAACGACTGCTTGAGCAGCTGCAATACCGCATCTCTTGCGCTGTCGCTTACGCACCCGTCGCGGTCGATCCCTTCCAGAATCACGTCCGATCCCAGGTTGCTGGTCAAAATCAGGATGGCGTTCTTAAAGTCTACCGTTCTGCCCTGTCCATCTGTAATGCGCCCGTCGTCCAGCACCTGTAACAGCACGTTGAGCACGTCGGGATGCGCTTTCTCCACCTCGTCAAACAGCACAACGGCATACGGCTTTCTGCGCACCGCTTCGGTGAGCTGGCCGCCTTCATCGTAACCCACGTATCCCGGAGGCGCCCCTATGAGACGGCTGACGCTGAATTTTTCCATGTACTCGGACATATCGATGCGCACCATGCTCTTATCATCATCAAAGAGCGCTTGCGCAAGTGCCTTCGCCAGCTCCGTTTTGCCGACGCCGGTGGGACCAAGGAACAGGAACGAGCCAATGGGTCGATTCGGGTCCTGTATGCCCGCACGGGAGCGCAGGATGGCATCGCTGACGCGATCCACCGCCTCGTCCTGCCCGATCACGCGTTGATGCAGAATCTCCGGCAGGCGAAGCAGCTTCTCCCGCTCGCCTTCCATGAGCCGCGAAACGGGAATTCCCGTCCAGCGGGCGACGATGCGGGCGATCTCCTCCTCGCTCACGCGGTCGTGCAGATACGTGGTTTCGTGCGCGCCGCTCTCCGCAAG
>JBDKRF010000276.1:0-2615 GCA_039683525.1 Clostridiaceae bacterium | reverse complement strand
TGAGCGCGCGGTCGATGCAGCGCCCTTCGCCAACGACGGGAATCTCCGCGCACTCCAGATACGGCTCACCCATGTCGACGGTCACGCCCGCAACGACGCCGTCCTTGATGACGAGCTTCGGGCGCATGATGCCCGCAAGGGTCTCCACGCCAAACTCGGTTCTGGGGACAATTCCTTCGCGATAGACGAATTTTGCAAAGCAGCGGATGCCGTTGCCGCACATCTCCGCCTCGCTGCCGTCCTCGTTGACGATGCGCATGCGGATATCCGCAATCTTGCTGTTCTCAATGATGAGCAGCCCGTCCGCACCGATGCCGGTCTGCCGATGGCAGAGTATTTTTGCCAGTGCGGGATAATCCCGCGACTCACTTCTTCCATCGAGTATGATAAAGTCATTTCCTAATCCGTGTACTTTGGTAAATTGCATCTGGGAAAATCTCCTTCGCTCTTGCTAACAGGATTCCTACAGATTATCTTCTCGCTTTCAGCCGCCCATGATCTCGACAAACGCTTCGTCCGCATAACTGCGAACGGATTCCTCAAACCTACGGTATGCCGCAAGAAAATTCCTCGCGTCCGGGGTCAGCTCCGCGCCGCCGCCGCCTTTTCCGCCGGTCACGGAGAGTAGAAGCGGAAAGCCGAGGTTTGCCTCCGCAATCTTCACGATCTTCCATGCCTTGCTGTAGGCCATGTCCATCTCGATGGTCGCCTTGCGCAGGGAATGCAGGCGATCGACCCGCTCCAATAGATCCGCAATGCCGGGGCCGAAGCATTTTTCTTCGCCGAAGATGCGGACGCTGACCTGACAGCGCAGCTGTTTGTTTGGCATAGCGGCCTCCGTTTGCTTATCATATGACAGTTATGGGAAAAGAAAACCGATTTTCTGTTGAATTCTGATTCAGCATGGCTGACAGTTGGTTTGCATTTTTCACACATTATACCACACGCGCCGAAACAAGATCGAGCGTGTCGCGGGAAGTTTACATTTTGCCGTACCCGCCTTTGCGTGACGAAACTCGCTTTTTGCCGCGTTTTGCGCCGTTATCCGGTCGAAATCTGCCTATCCTATCGCGTGCAATGCAAAATTCTGTGTCTTGGTGCCCGCGGTCATTGACAGCGCGAATGCACATGGATAAACTGCTAATATGAAACCGCTGTATGAAAGCGAAATCCGCGCCCGGCTGGCAGAGACGCTCGGCGGCGCGCTGGGCGAGACGCCCAAAGCGCGAAGCATCCGTTTACCCGCGCGGGATGCCCACGCGAGCGTTCATCCGCCGCAGAATGCCGCGCCCAGCACGCTCGCCTCCCTCGATTTCGGTTGTCTCTATGGGGCGCCGTTGGTGGAGCGGGTTCGCGAGGTCAACGGCTGGCTGCTGTTGGATTTTTCACCGGCATTCTTCTCCGCGCTGGTTGACGAGATCAACCTAGCCTTGCCCGAACCGGAAGCGGCAGACGAAACACACGCGGAAAACCGCATGCGCGTGTTATCGCGTCATAGCGGCGCAGGCTGCCCCGATCTACCCGCGTTTCATCGCGCGCTGTTGCTCGCGCTCACGGCTCATGAAAGCAGCGCGGCCTATCAGCGGGCAGAACGCGCGGCAAGCACGCTCTTTCACAAAATCCCCGCGCGCGAACGCCCCGCGCTCCTGCCGCAATGCGGCGCGCTCGGCGGCGCACTATGGCGGCTGCTTTCCGCTTCGCACGAAACCGCACACCTTTTCGATTCGCAACCATCGGAATTCTAGATTTCGCCGAAGAAACCAAAGATGCTTTCTCGACGATCCTGCCATACCGGCAGGGCTATTTTCACATAAAGGAGAATCGTTTATGCAAATTACCTGGTACGGACACTCCTGCTTCCTGCTCACCAGCGAAAGCGGCTATTCCATTCTAACCGATCCCTGCGATCCGGAGACGGGCTATGAACTGCACGACCTCGTCTGCGACGCGGTCACCATTAGCCACGAACACCAAGACCACAACTGCCTCGCGATTGTCGCGGGTTCGCCGGAGATTCTGCGCACGCCCGGCGAGTTTCTCGCGGGCAAAATCCCGGTCACGGGCTATTCGAGCTATCATGACGAAACAGAGGGTGCGCGGCGCGGGGATAACGTCGTATTCCTCTATCAGATTGACGGCTTGAAGGTGCTGCACCTTGGCGATCTGGGCCACATGCTCTCCGACGAGGTCATCGAGAAGATTGGGGATGTCGATGTCCTGCTTTCGCCCATCGGAGGAGTGTTTACCCTCAACGCCAAGATGGCAACGGAGCTTGCCGACCGCCTGCACGCAAAGGTGCTGATTCCCATGCACTACAAAACCCCCGCGGTGCATTTCGACATCGAGGGTCTGGAGCCGCTGCTCGCCGCAAACGCAAACCGCAGGGTACACCACCTCAACGCGAACACTGCGTCGCTTTCGCACGATACGCTCGGTGACCGCAGGCTGATCATTCTGGATTACAAGCGCAATTGAGTGATCCGGTTTTCGCGGGTGTTTGATTCCCGCGGACACTCGTTACGGCACCGTTACATATGCATTCATTCAAAACCCGGGGAACAATCCTCCGGGTTTTTGCTTGTTCGCGGGCGTTTTTCACGCAATCGTTACCGGAA
>JBDKRF010000275.1:0-4805 GCA_039683525.1 Clostridiaceae bacterium | reverse complement strand
GAATTGTATCATTTCGTGAGTACTTAGCTGGCTCCCCCTGCTGGACTCGAACCAGCGACACTGCGGTTAACAGCCGCATGCTCTACCAACTGAGCTAAGGAGGAACGTTACTTTGGTGATTTTACATGAATTCGAGGCCACTTGCAAAGAACGCCGTGAGCGATGAGCGGCGGTTATTGCAAAATACGATACGAATTCTCTCGTTATCTCGAAATTGCTCGGCTTTGGTTGACGTTTTATAGTATGCTAACTATAATATTGACATGGATGAGACGAATGTCATCAACCTCATTGCGATTGAGACTGTATCACCGAAGTGGAGAATGACACGCTCCGCAGGTGCGGTGTATGCCGCCCTGATCGTATTGATCATCGGGTGTATTTCGGTTGGCAATCTGCTGTATGAGCGGTTTTTCATCCCGCGTCACATTACGCAACCAATCTTATACGCGAGTATCGCGATTGCCGGATATCTGATCTATCGAAGACACTTTTTGCGGTATCGCTACACGTTGACCAGCGAAATGATTGCGATCGAGGAACTCGGCGGTAAAGAAGAACGAACGCTTGCCGCAATCGACCTTGCCGATATTCACCATATTTCGCGTGATAAAGACGAGCACAATAAGAAGACAAGAATCATTCGCGCATCACTACCGCCGCAGAAAAACACGACTTGGATACTGGCAGTCATCGACGGTAAAGAGACGCAATATGCAATCAGCGCAAGCGATGACTTCCTGACAAAATTGACCGAACAATGGAACGGCTTGAGGACGAAATCAATCGAATAATCAAACAATCTTGCGATTTACTCCAAACAGAGAAAGATAAATCAACAAAGCATGGACCTTCGCCCGTCGGACAAAACTGAAACACTGCAGGAAACGCTCGGCTCTTACGCACGAGAGAACCCCGCGCGCTTTCACATGCCCGGGCATAAGGGGAGGGGTCTATCCGGATTCTGGCGCGAGGAGCTTCAACTATGGGACGTGACGGAGCTCAGCAATACCGATAATCTGCACGCGCCAAGCGGTGCGATTGCGGCAGCACAGGCGAACATGGCGGATGCGTATGGCGCGAAGTCTTCTTTTTTTGTCGTCAACGGTGGAACCAATGCCGTGCAGGCGATGATTCTTGCGCTCGACGAAGAGGACAAGCTGCTGTTGGCGCGTGACTGCCACCGTTCCGCGGTGAGCGGGGCTGCACTGCGCGGAATTGAGACCCGGTATCTTTCACCAAGATATGATGAAACGCGCGGGCTACTGGGCATGGTAACGCCGGAAGATCTCGATCTAGCCCTGACACAGACGGGGGCTACAGCATCGCTGATCACCACGCCGAATGCATATGGCCTTTGTGCGGATGTTGCAGGTCTATCCGAGGTTGCGCACCGGCACGGCGCACTGCTGATGATCGATGGCGCACATGGCGCGCATTATCCGTTTTCGGATGCGCTGCCGCGCCCGCTCGGCGGATTTGCGGATCTATTTGCGCACTCTCAGCACAAGACGATGGATGCCATGACGCAGGCCGCAAGTCTGCATCTGGGAGACTGCCGTATTACGCCGGAGAAACTGCGCCGCGCACTCGCCATGACGGAGACGACAAGCCCCTCGTACCTACTGATGGCTTCTCTCGACTGGTCGGTTTATATCGCACGGCGGCGGGACTGGACCGGGCAGGTAGCACGTTGCAAGAAGCTGGAAGAGCAGATTGAGGCGATAGAAGGACTTCAGGTGTTTCACGAGCCGATCGGCATTGGGGTCTTCGAACGGGATCGGACGCGAATCGTTGTCGATGTGAGTCAAAGCGGCTATACTGGTTATGAAGCGCAGGCGTTCTTGGAAGAGCATCACATCTTTATTGAGATGGCGGACGCACGGCGGCTTGTTTTGATCACCACGCCGAACGACGAGCCGGTCTGGTATGAGCAACTGCTGCAGACGCTCGCAGAGCTGCCAAAGCGCAAGCCGCGCAACACGCACCTGGACGGAGAAGAGATTCGCTTTTCGGCCAACGAGCAGAAGATGCGCATTCGCGAGGCAACATTTGCACGGACACTAACACTGCCGCTCAAACAGGCATACGGTAGAATCGCGGCGGAACCCATCGGGATTTATCCGCCGGGGATTGCGCTGGTCATGCCGGGCGAGGTTATCGACAAACGCGCCATCGACTACCTTGTAAAGCAGGAGCGCGAAGGCGGTGCGCTGTTTGGCGTATATGAAGGAAGCGTTTTCGTCGTTGACCCGTGACGAACGCCGCGACGATACATTCGAAACAAAGATGAGGGGTACCATGCAAAACCGACTGCTCGACGCGATTTCACAAGACCGCGCCCCGCATGCAATCTTGATTTCAGGACCGGACGGGAGCGGCAGGCGTGAGCTTGCGCGCCGCTGCGCCGCGCTCTATTGCCTCGGGGAAGACGCGCCGGAGCGGCTGCTCAACTGCCCGAACTATTATGAAATCGGCGAAAAAACCGTAAAGGTGGACGACATTCGAACGCTGCTTGCCTCAGCCGCCATGCAGGGATTCAATGGCGGGCAGAGAGCGTTTGTGTTCGTCAATGCACAACTCATGAGCTTGCAGATTCAAAATACGCTGCTCAAGACACTGGAGGAACCGCACAGCGAGACACTGCTGATCTTGACCGGAAACGAATTTGGACTATTGCCCACGATTCGCTCCCGCTGTGTCATCGAGCGGCTCGGGGCGGGGAGCTTGGAGGAGACCGCGCGCGAACTGATGCACGACGGCCTCACTAGACAGGATGCGATGTTTTTCGCGGGGTTGTCCGACGGAATTCTCAGCCGTGCACGCGCGTATGCAACACCGGATGCGAGGGCGTTTCGTGCCGAAGCGATTGGCATTTTTGAGCGCAGCCTGTTTGAGATTGCGCCGTTTTCACAAGCTGCGGATCTCGTGACCAGCATGAGCGCGGAAGCGGAGACGGACGATGTTGCCGACGAGGAACCCAAAGGAAAAGGCGGAAAGAAAAGAAAGAAAGGCGATGTTCAACTCGCGCTTTCGCTGCTGACGATAGGCCTGAGTTTATTTCAGGATGCGTTGCAGGAGTCGATCAAAGGGCTACCTCCGCGCAACAGTGACCAAACGGAGCTGATTCACCAAATTGCGTCGTGCTTTACAACGGCGCGGATACAAGGTATCATAGAAATGTTAACCAGTTCACAGCAAAAGCTGACCGCAGGCGGGAATATATATCTCACCATCGACAGCGCACTTGCGAAGCTGTTTTACGAAGTATAACGCCTCAAGAGCGTATCAACTAAGTCTGTGCCGCGCGCGAAACATCGCCCGCGGAACCATAGAAGGAGCAAAGAACACTATGAAAGTGATTGGCGTACGATTCAAATCGAGCGGACGCATCTATTATTTTGATCCGTTGGAATTCGAGTTTTCCGAAGGGGACGGCGTCATCGTCGAGACCGCACGCGGACAGGAATACGGCGAGGTTGCACAAATTGCGATGGATGTGGAGGAGACCGCGATTGTTTCCCCGCTGAAACCCGTGGTTCGCCCCGCGAGCGATGCGGACACGACCATGCGCGAGCAGAACTGCGCAAAAGAAGGCGACGCATTCCGCGTTTGCCAACAGAAGATTGAGCAGCACAAGCTGGACATGCACCTCGTCAGCGCGGAATACTCGTTCAACGGAAGCAAGCTCGTATTCTACTTTACGGCGGACGAGCGGGTGGATTTTCGCGAGCTGGTGAAAGACCTGGCGTCGCAATTTCGCACGCGGATTGAGCTACGGCAAATCGGCGTTCGCGACGAAGCGAAGATGCTTGGCGGCCTCGGCTCCTGCGGCAGAGTGGTCTGCTGCAAGCAATTCTTAGACGACTTCCACCCCGTATCGATCAAGATGGCGAAAGAGCAGAACCTTTCGCTGAGCCCAACCAAAATCAGCGGACTTTGCGGAAGGCTCATGTGCTGCCTGCAATATGAGCAGAGCTGCTACGAAGAGATGAAGCGGCGGATGCCGCATGTCAACCGCGATATTCTCACGCCAAACGGTATTGGCGTCGTGATAGACAACAACGTCATCACGGAGAAGACGAAAGTTCGCGTAAACATGCCGGACGGTAGTATTGAAATGCGCGAGTTCCATTATACGTTGCTTGCTAAACCCGGCGAACCTCTGCCGCAGCAGCCGCAACAGGAGGCGCAGGAGACGCAGAACGTGCGGCCTGCTTCAATTCCGTCAAGGCCGGAGCGCGAGCAACCAGCTGCCGCCAAACCCGAAGCAGAAGCCGCCGCCGCAACAGGCGCGCAGGAACGCAATCCCGACCACAAGCGCCGCAGGCGCGGTGGACGAGGCAAGGGAGCGCCCAGACCAAACGGAGCACCGGCGCAGGAGGGCGAAGCGCAACAGCAGAACGCCCAAACGCAGAGGCCGCGCCCCGCGATGCAACCGCAGCAGCAACAGCAACAGCAGCCGAGGCGAGAAGGCCAACAGCAGCGCCCGAACCAACCAAGACCGCAACAGCAGGGTGCAAACCCGCAGCAGGGTGCAAATCCGCAGCAGGGCGCACAGCCGCCGAGACAAGGCAACGCGCAGGAAGGCCAGCGCAGCAACAACCACCATAGACGCGGCGGCGCAAACCGCCCGCGACCGAATAGCCCTGCGCCGGAGAAAAAAGAACCGTAATCGGCGACAAAACGCCGCGCAATGCTGATTTTAACCCGCGTTGTGTTGACGTTTTCTGCCGCTGTGTTATAATGTTTACGAAATTTGGACACGGAGGACTGTAACATGGCATATAAAATTTCTGACGAAT
>JBDKRF010000274.1:0-3427 GCA_039683525.1 Clostridiaceae bacterium | reverse complement strand
GAACGGCGTGCAGCACCATGTAGCTATTGCCGACCTGATCAGGGTTGTTCGTCCTTCGATCCTTCAACGGGGTCTCGCCAAACGACACCCGCGTCTCGATCCCGATCGTGGTCGGGATGCCGACGATTTTGCCCGCCTGTATAAACTCTCTCGCTCCGCCGATGCTGTCGTGATCCACGATCCCGCAGGTGGAGAGGCCTTCCGCACGCGCGGCATACACCGCGGCAGTGGGCGAATACGGTGAAAAAGAATAACTCGTGTGGATATGGTTGTTCACCATGCGCGGGTCGACGGGCGGGAAGTTCGCGCGCGCTACCGCGCGCCTAAGCGCGGCGAGGCGCTCGTCCTTTGATCCTTCATTCAAACTTTTTAACAGAGAAAGTTCGATCATCTCAGCATCACCTGTCCGCCGGTAACGGGAATCGCCTGACCCGTTTCGTAGGTCTGCTCCACCGCGTAAAAGATCGCCTTGGCGACGTCAGCAGGTAAACATCCGCGCTTGATGAGTGATTTACTCAAATAGAAGTTCTTCACGTCCTGAATGCTTGTTGCGCCCGGCACTTTACCCGTGTTCAAGTATTGCACGAACAGTCCACGCTCCGGATCGCTCCACAAGGGACCATCGTAGTAGTTGCCGGGGCAGATGGCGTTGACCTTAATATTGTAGGGCGCGAGCTCCAGCGCGAAGCTTTCCACCAACCCGATGCCGCCGAACTTTCCGCCCGCGTAGGCGAAATTCTTGTTGCTGCCTTCAAGGCCCGATTTGCTGTTGATCTCGATGATGTCACCCATCCAGCTCGAATCCGCGCTAAACTGCGCGCGCATGATCCGCTGGGCATATTTCACGCAGGTAAAGAACGCGGTGTAGTTGATGCTGGTGACAAACTCGAAGTCCTTCTTCTCCATCTCGTCCAGCGAGCCCGCCTTGAGCACACCCGCGTTACTGACAAACAAATCCAGCCCGCCGAACGTCTCCACGCACGCCGCGATCAATCCCGCGACGCTCTCCTCGCTGGACACGTCCGCTTTGACCGCGATGGCCCGCTCACCAAGCGACTCCGCGACAGTTTTCGCCAACGGTTCGTTGAGGTCTGCAATCACGACGCAGGCACCCTCGCGGTAGAGTTCCTCCGCGATGCCCTTGCCAAATCCCTGCGCGCTACCCGTCACCACGGCGATCTTTCCGCCGAGCCTGCCCGCGACTTGATTTCGATTGTGTATCTGTTCGGAAGCGATCTGCTCCCATTTTGTTAGATCGATCATACTTCATTCCTCCGATGAATGGCGGTGCGTCTGCTCCATTATAAGACCTGCTTTTACTGATAAAGGGTACGATATTCTATCGTCTTTTCAAGTCTTTGCGTCGTTTTCACAGATGCAGGAAATTTCCTTATGCTTTGCCCATAAATGCGAGCAGTTTTGCGTAGGCATCCTCCCAGGCTTGCGTGCGATGGCTTTCATATGTCTCCGTAGTAAACGAAGCGCGGACGACCGCGCGGGCTTCCTCCACGTTTTTGAGTTCGCCCAACGCCACCGCCTGCATCAATAGATTTCCCACGCACGCGCTCTCGACAGGTCCCGCGACGACCGTTCGTCCGGTTGCGTCCGCCGCAAGCTGGTTCATGAGCTTATTCTTTGTGCCGCCGCCGACGATGTTGAGCTGATCGATCCGCCCGCCGCGATACGCTTCGAGCGTGTCCAGCGCAAAGCGGTATTTCAGCGCGAGGCTGTCGTAAATGGTTCTCGCAACCTCGCCCACCGACTGTGGCACGGGCTGGTTTGTCCGCTCGCAATACTGCTGAATCTTCTTTTGCATGTTGCCCGCGGCGTAGAAGCTCGCATCGTCGGTGTCGATGATGCTCACAAGCCCCTTGCTTGCCTTCGCCTGCGCATCGATCTCGTCATAACTATAAGAGCTGCCCTGTTTTTGCCAGTCCCGCCTACACTCCTGCACCAGCCAAAGCCCCATGATGTTTTTCGACAGTCGAAAGGTTCCCTGCACCGTGCCTTCATTGGAGAATTTCGCGTCGCAAACAGCGCTCGTCTTCACGGGGCGCTCGTTCTCCACGCCGAAAACCGACCATGTTCCGGAGGAGCAAAACGCGAAATTACCCTCGCCGGGAATCGCAGCAACGGCGGACGCCGTGTCGTGCGAACCCACCGCCGCAAACGGCACGCGGGAAATGCCGAGCTCTTCCGCTACTGCAATGCGCATGTTACCACGCAGGGTACCCGCGAAGTCCACCTCTGTAAACACCCGCTCAGGAATGCCGAGCGCACGCATGGTTTCGGTATCCCAGCTGCGCTGTTCGCCATCGTATAGCATGCTTGTGATCGCGATGGTGTACTCCGTCTTCTGCTCACCAGTAAAGAAGTAGCCGTACAGATCCGGCGAAAAGAGCAGCGTCTTTGCTTGTTCCAGTGCAGGATCGTGCTCCTGCACGCGCGCATAGAGCTGATAGGACGTGTTAAACGGCATGCTCGCGATGCCCGTGCGCGAAAAAAGCTCCTGCTGCGGCACGATGGCGTGCACGTTCGCCATGCCCGCCTCGGTGCCGTTTCGATAGCAGCGGGGGTTGCCGAGCAGCGCGCCGTTGTGATCGATCAAGCCGAAATCCACGCCCCAGGTGTCGATGCCGAAGCAATCCGCCTCGACGCCATCCTGTTTCAGCTTGAGAAACGACTCCTTGAGGTTGCGATAGAGCCCGAGCGCATCCCAATAATACAAGCCGTTCTGCTCGATCATGGGGTTATCAAAGCGGTGTACCTCGGAGAGCGCGATGTGCGCGCCGTCAAACGCGCCAAGCACCGCGCGCCCGTTCGACGCGCCAAGGTCAAACGCGAGCAACCGCTTCGTCTTCATTTGATTACACCTTTTTGCAGGATGATGTTGGCGTAGACCGCCTCTTCGCCGGTCTGCACAATCACGGTGCAGGAATCCGCCTTCTCGTAAAACGCGTAGCGCTCATATTGCGCAACCGCTTTTTCACCGCGGGTGTCGCGACTTGCCACGATGGCACGGTAGGTGTCGTGAATCGGAATCTTCATGCCCTTGTCGCGCACATCCACATCCATCACCATCGCAGGCTCGTCGGTATACAGATCCAGCGGCATGAGCTGGAGGATCGCTTCCAGCAGCGCGGGCACGCCGATGCCGTCCGCGCGCAGGAACGTAGCACCGCAGCGCGAGGCAGCGCTCTTGCCGGGATAGTTGGCGTCCGCAAGCAGAATTTTGTCGCCATGGCCCATTTCACACAGCGCACGGAGCAGCTCCGGCGAGAGAATTTTCGGAATATTCAGCAGCATTTGGTTTCTCCTTTAAAAAACGTTCGCGCCGGCGGCTGCATGACGCAAGACCGGCAGCGCGAACGCATGTTGTTTGATGATTGTAGCAGAGCGAGTCCTTATTTGTACATCGGGCCGTAGG
>JBDKRF010000273.1:0-14829 GCA_039683525.1 Clostridiaceae bacterium | reverse complement strand
ACCCGATTTCGCAGGTCGAACGCATTGCGGGAATCCTTGGCGGATCGGCGCAAAACCTGAAGGACTTTGGTGGAAGCGGAAGAGACAACGCTATTGCCGGTTGGATGATTCGGCCACAGCTTCTCTTCCAGTTGGACGACGGACGGTACTGCGCGATCAGCATCTTTGCGGACGAAGCGCTCACGCCGACGACGGTATGCGTGTATCCCGATTTTGATTGCGCAGAAGAGGGCGTGTTCTGGCGCGCGGACTTGGAGAGTAATCCCAATGTCGTTCAGCTCCTCAGTCCGCAGGACTTCCGCGAAGGGGAGCCGACCAAAGCAGACATGACAAGAGCGGAGGCAATTGCGTTCTTTGATAAACTCGTCGATGTTGCGGGTTGCCAGACTGTTACACCGGGAGAAAAGCCGCCGGAACCCGCTACCGAGTTCTATGTCGATTTCTCCGGTACGCGGGAGAACTACTGGTACTTGGAGGGGAGCGGCATCATTTTGGAGCTCACGAGCAAGACCGAACGGGTGCTGTCCCTATCCTCCAATGGCAGTCTGGGGACACTGCTCGCGCTGGGGGATATTCCATCCGAGCAGATGGGCGGTCAGGAATATGAAAAGGCGACGAGAGATTTTTTTGCCGCGCTTTACGGGAAAGATGCGGTGGAGTCGGTCACCGTCAGCTCAGTAACCGACCTTTCCCGTTGTACGATGGAACTAAATCTAACGAATGAATCCGCATATGAAATCGAGTTTCACAAAGGCATGATGGTGAAGGCCACAAGACTGTTGAAGATCGATCCCGATACTTGGGCAAGCGTACCGCAGTGGCTGGAAAAATGGGCCAGTGTGGATGAAGCAACGGGGCAAATCTCGATTGCCGGTATTGAAAATGAAACGCGGAGAGTCGTCCCCAACTGGCTCGCGGACTGGGTTTATGTCAACAACGAAACGGGCGAAATCTTCGCCATGGAATGGTAACGGAAGCAAGGAGAGCGTGATGAAACATCGTTCCACCGATCATCTTTTGACCCTTGGCATGGCGCTGACCACCGATAAGCGCGCCATGGAGCGGCGTGTGCGCGGCGTGTTTGCGCGAAAGCGGAGCGCAAAGGGCGTTCTCGCGCTCTCCGCGCTGCTCGCTCTCGCGCTTGGGTTTGCCGCGTTTACGACCGCGTGCCAGCCGGGGAACCGACTCTGGCGTACCGATCTTGCAGGCAGGGTGCACTTGCTGCAAGTGAGTGAGCCGTTTGAGCGCGTTGCCGCGGGCAAGCCTGCCGAAGCGGGCGGACTAGACCTGCCGCAGCGCATGGACGAGGAGGTTACGGACTTGCCGGACGGCATGCATATTTCGGTTCACGCGCAGGTAACTGGACTTACGCAGAGCGAATACCCTGTCTACCTCTTGCAGAATGCGCAGTTTACGCAAGAGGAGATCGATTCACTCACGGTGATCCTCGCGGGGAACACACCGCTGGTCCAGACCGATTTTTCGAACGGGAAACCGCGCTACACAAGATCACAACTGTTGCAGGCAAGGAATATTTTCACGTCATACCTGACCAGCGAAGTATGGTCGAACGATCTCATGTGGGTTCAGCAGCAGATTGACGACATTGACCTGCTGCTGCAAGATGCGCCGGATGCCGTAACACTGCTGCCGGACGAAATCGATGTCATCCATTATGCGGGGATCGATATCCCGATCAGCAGGGAAGCGGACTTCTATCAAGCCTCTGGCAGGCGGATGACCATACAAGCATATTATACGCAGGAAGGCTCCGGCCAGAGCGATCTATTGTCGGTTCATCCCGGCGATCTTTATGGCGGCGTCACGCCCGCAAAGGAACCGATTGATCCGGAGCAAGCAGAGGTGCTTGCAAAACGCTTGCTCGATCAGCTTGGCATCCGCGCGGTACACGCGAAGTTCCCGAGCAATGTGATCGACGGAGATGACCACTACGCAATCAACTATGCAGGAATCGGCGATGCAATCGAGGTCATGGGCGGCGTAATCGGGAAGGCCGGCGGAACGCTGATAGGCGACGAGATGCTCACGATTCAATATGATGCGCAGGGGCTCTATACTTTCAGCTGGCAAAGCAGGAGGCACCTGATCGGGTGCGTGAATGCAAACGTGCCGCTCGTGCCGTTTGAAACTGCATATCAGTCTTTCATCCGTGAGGCGCGGCAGCAGAATCTTTGGAAGACGACCGTAGAGTATAACGACGGGATCACCTATCAGGGCGTCGATCTCTCCATTTCGGGATTCTCACTGGCGTATACGACCGTCGCCTGCGGAGCGGACAACTCGCTTTGCTATGTGATTCCCGTGTGGCGTGTATTCGGCAGGCTGCAGGGAACGATGCCGGTCGGCGTTCGCGAGAGCACGTCTGACGAATCAGGTACTGCGCCAGAAACCGACAGCTTGCTCATGATGATCAACGCGATCGACGGAACGGTGCTGTACGCCAATGACGGCAGCGCGAACCGGTGATCAGCGGGCAATCGTGAATCGCGGCGACACATCAAGTTGAATAGGTGAAACGAAACTAGGAGGCGCGAAAGCGCCTCTTTTTTATAACATTAAGAAATCAATTATATTATAAAAATATTATTAAAATGATATTGACAATAGTGTGTGACGCACACTATAATACACACGAGGTGAGACGAAATGCCGGAACAGGACACGATACAAAATCTTTTGACCGAGCTTCGCCGCGGGAGCCTGATGCTCGCCGTACTGGGAAGCCTTCGGGAGCCGAGATACGGCTACGCGCTGTTGCAAACCTTGCAGGAGCAGCACATCGATATCGAGGCAAACACACTTTATCCACTGCTTCGAAGGCTCGAAAGCCAGGAGCTGTTGACCAGCGACTGGGACACGAGCGAGAGCAGACCAAGAAAGTATTACACCGTCAGTTTAAGAGGCAAAGAGGTGCTGAAACAGCTGATGACGGAATGGGGGAACATGCAGAGGGGCATCGAGGCGATCTGCGGAAAGGGAGAGGACAATGGAACAGGCAAATAAAAATCTGATCGAGCGGTATGTATATGACGTAACCCGCCGCCTGCCCGAGAAGGATCGGGAAGACGTGAAGAAGGAACTCCGCGCCAATATCTTCGACATGTTGCCGGAGAATGCGGGCGATGAAGCCGTGAAAAAGGTGCTGTACGAGCTGGGCTCGCCCGCGTCGCTTGCGGAACAATACCGCTCGCACCCGCGCTACCTGATCTCGCCGGCATATTATGATGAATATGTGCGTGCGCTCAAGTGGATTCTGCCGCTCGTCGGCGTGCTGGTAATGCTCATCGGCTTTGCGGTCGGCGCGTTTGATGCGGCAAAGACCGGCTCGACCAGCATCCCGTTTGTCATCAGCGGAATCATATCCAAAGGCGTGAGCATGGGTGTTTCCGCCGCGTTCCAGGCGCTGGTCTGGACGACAATCGGTTTCGTCATCGCCGAGCACAGCGGCGAGAAAAAGCCGAAGGTTGGCGAGCACGGCTGGCGCATTGAAGACCTGCCGGAGGTGCAGAACCCGAAGGCCGCCATTCCGCTTTCGGAGGGGATTGCGGAGCTGGTCGTCTCGGTGCTGTTCTCGATTCTCGGTCTGCTCTTCTGCACCAATCAACTGCCGTTTGCGATGGTATTTGCGCAAGGCGATATGGTGTTTTACAACATCTTCAGCCAGAGCTTCATGCAGATGCTGATCCCGTTCATTCTCGTTTCGATGGTACTTGCAATCGTGGAAGGTGTCGCGAAGATCAAAGACCGTCGTTGGTCGGTGTTCGTCTGCATTTCGGTGGTTGCTAAGTCGCTGATCAACATGGCTTTGACGCTGTACATCGTCAATCAGCCGAACATCCTGAGCGCGGAGTTTCACAACTTTCTCGTGCAGTCGGAGGTTTCGGAAGTGTTCCAAATCCTGCCGCACGTGAATGGTACCAATGTGCTCATCATCGTGTTCTGCGTGTTGATCATCATCGGCGCCGTCAGCGAGAGTGTGAAGGCGATCAAGAACACCGTGCAGGCGCATGTAAAGTAACGCGCTATTGCAACACAACAAAAAAAGGCCGCGAGGCCTTTTTTTTGTTTGCAATCGTTATTTCCCTGCTTCGCGAAGAGCGGGAAGCCCGCTTGCGGCTCCAAGGGACATGAGCCCTATGTCGCTGCTCCACATATTCAACTGCATCCCGCGGGTCACCCACGGCAGCAGCGGCTTGAGTGCGCCAAAGTGCGCGCCGGAGAATTTCCCGTGCGCCTTTGCCGAGGCAACAACGCGCGAAAATGCATCCACGATCTCCGGATCGTCAAAGTGATCCAGCTTGCCGTAATCCTGCGTCATATCGTTTGGGCCGATTAGCGCGGCGTCGATGCCGTCCACCGCCATGATTTCGTCGATGTGCTGCACGCCTGCGCGGCTCTCGATTTGGCAGAGCAGAATGTTCTCCTCGTTTGCGCGCGCCATATACGCGGGGCCTTCCACCTTGGCAAAATCCGTGTGCGGGCGGGAGAGGGATACGCCGCGGTGTCCCATGGGCGCATATTTCGTGCAGTCGACCAGCATCTTCGCCTGCTCTGCACTCTCGGTGTTCGGTAGCAGGAGACCGTTTGCTCCCATTTCGGTGAACTTCAGCGCGTGTTCGCGCCGCATTTCGGGGATGCGCACCATGGCGGGGAGTCCTATCGCGCGGGCGACAGCGATCATGTCCGCAACCTCGCGCGTGTTAAACGAGCCGTGCTCGCAGTCGATGATGAAGAAGTCGACGCCGTATTGCTGCAAAAGCTTCGCCATATCGGCGGCGGCAAACGTGGTCACCATGGTACCGACGAGATGCTCGCCATTCTTTAAACGTTGTTTGAGATTCATATTAGCTTCCTCCGGTGGGTTGGTCTAGTCTAGTTCACTGAGCGACACAAGTCGCACCTTGCAGGGCTTGGTCTCCATTAAGGCGTTCACTTCCGCCAGCGTCGGAATCGCCTGTCCGATCACGCCGCGTTTGGTGACGACCAGCGTGCCTGCACAATTGCAAAACAGCGCCGCATCAGCAAGCACCATGCCCCGCTGGAGCGCGACTACCAGTGCCGCGGCAAACGTGTCTCCCGCGCCGGTGGGGTCGATCACGGGTACGTCGATGCCCTCGCAGAGCGCGACCTGACCCGCGCTGCTCACCGCGGCTCCGTCTTTATCCATCGTCAGCGCGACGACGGAGGGGCCTAGATCATGCAGCGCGCGCAGCACGTCGCCAACGCTTTCTTTGCCGGTGATCAGGCGACCTTCGGCAAGCGTCGGGGCAATGATGTCCGCCAAGCGGATCACATCGACCATGCGCGTGAGGGATTCCTCGCGGTTGAGCTCCGCGCGGATATTGGGATCAAAACTCAAGAGCACACCGCGCTCCTTTGCCATACGCGCCGCAAAGAGGCTTGCCTCGCGCAGCTCGGGAGTCAGATCGAGCAGCATGCCGGGAAAATGCAGCGCGTATGCGCCGTCAAACGCCTCCGTATCCAGCTCGTCGGCGCGGTAAAGGCTGCCAACCGAGCGGGAACGATAATATTCATAGTTGCGGCTGCCGTCCGGCAGATACTCGATGAACGCTAGCCCGATCTGACCTTCGTCAGACGAGACTACATATCGCATATCGACACCGAAATCTCGAATGGTGTTAAATACCATTCGGCTGAGCGCGTCTTTTCCGACCTTGCCGAGAAAGCCGCTACTTGCACCCAGCGCCGTGACGGCGCATGCGAAAATACCAGCGCTTCCGCTGGCTACCTTTAACACGGCGCCCGTTTTTTCGATTCGGCCACCGTTTTCTACAGGAATGAGGTCTACCAAAAGCTCGCCGAGCGAGAGAATTCGTCCGCCGTTGCGGGGCTGTGTTTGCGCGTTGCTTGCGTTTGTCATATTGTGTTCCCCTTGGGCGCGACAAATGCGCCAAGTTTCGATTTTTGCATGGGATCACAGCAACGCGACTAGAAACGACTTAACTAATACTCACATCTAATAAAATAGCAAATAATCGCTGTAAAGTCAAGAAACCACACGAGAATCCCGCCGAATTATTTGCGCGTTTTGATCCGCTTTGCAGAAAATCCCCGAATAATAGTAAATATCTAATAGAATCACCAAAAAGCGTTTGACAGAGCGCAGAAAATTCGGTATGATTTATTAGTAATTATTAGTTTAGATTCGGTGTTTTTCGGGGGTAATAATCGCATGAAAAAGGTCACGTCTCAGGATGTTGCGGCGCGCGCGGGCGTGTCACAATCCGCGGTGTCGCTGATCCTCAACGATAGCGACAAGGTTCTCTTTAACGAGGAGACGAAGCAGCGCGTGGTGCAGGCGGCGCAAGAGCTCGGCTACGAACTGCCCAAGAGAAAGAAGCGCGCGCCCTCCTCGCGCACTGGAATTCTGCTGCTCTTTACGCCGACGCTGAACAACCCCTTTTACGCGGAGCTGGTGCAGACCGTCGAGAGTTATGCGGACGCATGCGGCTATTGTGTGATCGTCTGCAATACGCTAAGAAAGCCGGAGCTGGAGCGGTATTATCTGGAGACGTTTCTCAAGACGCGGGTAGACGGCATGATCTTCACGTTTCTGCCGAGCTTTCCGGAGATCGTGGAAAACGTGGCGGACACCGTGCCCTCCGTCCTGATCGGGGAAAAGCGCGCGGAGCAGCCGATCTGCTCCATCGAGTTGAGCAACGAGCGCGCAGGCAAGATTCTCTCGGAGCATCTCTACGCGTTGGGGCACCGTAAGTTTCTGTTTGTGTCCACGCCGTTTAACCAACTCACCCTCGCGCGCCAGCAGCGACTCGAGGGTATCCGCGCATTCCTTCGCGCGCAGGGGTTGGGTGAGGATAGCTTGGAGCTGCTCGCCTCCGAAGCGCAGACGGAGACGGATGCGCTGCCGGACGCGATGCCGTATGAATACGCTGTCGGGCGCAGGCTGATGGGTCAGGCGCTGGAGCAGGGCGTGAAGGCGACCGCGATCATCGGCGTCAACGACATGACGGCGATCGGCCTCATCGACGAGATCAAGGCGCGCGGCTACAGCGTGCCCGGAGACTTTTCCGTGTGCGGGTTTGACAATATCTTCACCTCCTTGATCTCCACCCCGCAGCTGACCACCATCGACCACCATCTGCAGGTGCGCTGCAAAGCCGCTGTGGATCAAATCACGGCGCGCAGGCGCGAGCTCAGCGAGGCGCTGCTGCCGCCCGTGATCAACAAGGTTGAATACTCGCCCAGGCTCGTCGTGCGCGCATCCACCGGCCCCGCGCGGGAAGGTGCCGCGGGCAGAAAGCGCGAGAAGAATGTTTAAAGGGTTGTTTTTCCCGAAGCCGCCGCTGGAGGATCTGCCGCCGCAGGAGCGGCCGAGGACGCGGAGAGAACTGTTTCGTCAGGCATTCGGAAATTACTGGAGCTGGTTTTTTGCGGTCAATCTGGTGAGCTATCTGTTTTACCTGCCCGCGAGCATCTGGACGGAGCTCTCGCTGGAGTCGCTGATTACCGAGGAGGCGAGTGCGTTTCAGACCACGCCGTTTCTGGGGGCGTATCTTTTGGGCCTTGCAGTCTGTCTCTTCATCACGGGGCCGATCCTTGCGGGACTGACGTTACTCATGCGCAATTGGTCGCGCGGCGAACCCTGCATGCGCTGGCAAACGCTGTTTGGCGGTCTCAAGAGAAACTTCGGGCAAGCGTTGGGGTTTTCGCTGATCGAGGGGTTGATGCCGCTGGCTGCCTACAGTGCGCTGCGCTACTACGGTGGTCTGGCCGACAGCGCAGGGCTTGGATACTATGTGATCTTCGGCTTCTGCGCGGTCGTCGTTCTCTTTGCGCTTCTGATGCGGCAGGTGGTGTATTCGCTTATGGTGACCTATCAGCTCAAGTTCGGGCAGATCATCAAGAACGCGTTTTTGCTCACGTTTTTGGAGCTGCCGAGAAGCGTGCTGACACTGCTGATCAACCTTCTTCCCGTCGCGGTGATCGCAGGGCTTTTGTGGTTGCTGCCTGCGTATTCCGGCTTGCTGGTCGTGCTCGCGCTGGCGTATTACGCGCTCTTTGGCATCGCGCTGGAGCGGTTTGTCTCCGCCTCGTTTGCCAACCGTGCGATGGAGAAGCACATCAACGCAAAAATGCCCGGCGCGCGCGTGGACATCGGCATGGCGAGCGAACGCGTGGTGGAATAGAGCTTATGATGCAAAAAAACAACCCGAAAGGGTTGTTTTTTTATGTGGGTTGTCCGGCTTGCGCGGGTTCCGGCGGGTTGACCCGCTCGCGCTGGCGGTACTGCGTCGGGGAGAGCCCCGCGTGCTGCTTGAAGAAGAGGGAGAGCTTATTGTCCTCGATAAAGCCCGTTTTCTCCGCGACGGCGCGAATCGGCAGGTCGGTGTACTTGAGATAATACTTGATATACGCGACCCTTGCTTCGATGAGCTTTTGCTTAAACGAAGTGCCGTAGAGATCGCGAATCACGCGGTTGAGGCTGCTAGGGCTGATGTGCACCTGCTCGCAGAGGTCTTCGATACGAGCGGACCCATCGAGCGACTGGCCAAAGAAGCTGTCGATGATGAGCCTGCGGGCGGAGTCGCTCTCGGCGCGCAGCATAGGAGCCGCGCTTTCCTTGGCTCCGCCGTAAAGCCTGCCAAGCTCCGCAAACACGCTGGAAAACAACGCGGAGAGAAGTCCCGCAAGCACGAGCAGCGCCGAGGATTCCGCCGAGCAGACCGCCTCGGTTAAAAGATTTGCAATCGCGATGATCTGGGTGTTTGCGGAAAACTGCGCATATTGCTCGCGTCTGAGCCGCTCCAGCGCGCCGGAGAGCGCGGGCTCACTGCGACCGGAAAACGATGCGGCATCCGGCAGGATGAAGCGGATGGAGCAGCGCACCTCCGATGAACCGGGGTTTGCGATGTGCGCGTGGGTCACGAACGGAGCAAGCAGAAATACGTTTTCATCGGTATACGCGTGTGCGACGCTTTCGATGAACTGATACCCGCTGCCTTTTCGGCAGAGCAACAGCTCAAAACTCGCGTGGACATGATCTTCGGAAAAAGACGGGCGCACAAGGCTGTGATCCTCCAAAAAACCGCGCGCAGAAAGAAAGCACTCCACGGGCAGATCGCCCGCAAACGCGCGCACGGTAAACACTTGATCGCTGGCTGTGGCTGTGCGTTCCATCGCTTATCCTCCGTCTGTATCATTATAGCGCGATTTGAGCCGCAATCGTCAAGCCACATAGAGTATGAAAACCGCGCGAAGTGAAAAAAACACGCGCGGTTTCGGCATGGCGGGGCAAAGCCCGGCGGGATAATATGATGATGAACCGTTGCGGAACACTTCCGCAGCCTTGCATGCAGTATCTTACAATATGATTCTGGAGGAAAAATACCATGTCCAATAAAGCTATTTCAGGTGACGCTTCCGGCCGCGGTGCCGTTGCCGGATACCGTGTGTCTATCCCCGCGCGTCAGCGTCCCTATACCGAAGAAGAGATCGCGGAAGTCGTCCGCGTGATGCGCGATGTGCCCGGTCAGACCCAGGGCGCGATGCAGGAGCAGTTTCAGGCGGATTTTAAGGCCTTCACCGGCGCGAACCACGCCTTTGCCGTCGGCAACGCGACGCAGGCGCTGAGCCTTGCCGCCACGCTCTGCGGCGTGAAGCCTGGCGATGAGGTCATCATCCCCGCTTATACCTTCTGCGCTTCCGCCCTTCCGTTTGGCAAAGAGGGCGCGAAGATCGTCTGGTCGGATATCGATCCCGAGACCTGGGTGGTCAGCGTCAAGGACATCGAGCGCAAGATCACCAAAAAGACGAAAGCCATCGTCTGCGTCCACTTGCTGGGCATGCCCTGCGATATGCCCGCCATCGTGGCGCTCGCAAAAAAGCACAACATTAAGGTCGTGGAAGACTGCGCACAGGCGCTGGACTCCCGCATCAACGGCCAGCACGTCGGTACGTTCGGCGACTTCGGCTGCTTTAGCTTCCACGGAGCCAAGACCATGACCACGCTCGGCGAGGGCGGCATGCTGACCGTCAAGAGCGACGAGGATGCCAAGCTCGTGCCCGGCATCCGCCACAACGGCGTCTGCGGCTTCACCTACCCGCGCGAGCGCTACTGGGTGCCCGCGATGAGCAACGTGGATCTGGACATCGAAGGCTTCTGGCCGAACAACTTCTGCATCGGCGAGGCGCAGTGCGCCCTCGGCAGCATGGAGCTGAAAAACCTCACGAAGTTCTCGAACATCATCATCGCGCAGAACGATAGACTCCGCGCGCTGCTGAACGATGTTTCGGAGATCACCTTTAATAAGATTCCGGAAGGCTACCGTCATGTCCGCCACCAGTACATTCAGCGCTTTGACGGCAGCGCCTTTGGCAAGGATCGCAACGACCTTCTCGACCTTTTGACCACGAAATACGGCATCCGCAGCATCGTGCAGTACTATCCGCTCTACCGTTACCCGCTCTTCCAGAAACTTGGTATGGGCGATCATGACTGCCCCGTGCTGGAGAAATTTTGGGACAACTCCTTCTCCGTTCCGATGTGGTGCGGCATGGAGGACGAGGTGCTCGTGACCATTGCGGATTCGATTAAGAGCGCCATCGCCGACCTCAAGGCCGCGAAGTAAGAACAGCGGACGAAGGAGAACACGACTATGACACGAAAGCCGGTGACGAGCGGCGTGCTGGTGCCCGCTTGCTCCCCCTGCGACGCGCAGGATCGCTTTTTAGAGACGGCGTTTGCCGACATGCTGGAAGCGGGGATGCGCGAGCCGCTGGACGGGGCGTACCTCTGCGGTGGCACGGGGGATGGCATGAAGATGCGTCTCGAGGAGCGAAAAGCAGCTGCTGAAATTGGCATTTCCATCTGCCATCAACATGAGAAATCCGCGCTGGTGCAGGTTGGAGCATTCACAATGCGCGACGCGCTAGAGCTTGCACGGCATGCAGCCGAGAGCGGGGCGGACGGGGTCTCAACCGTCCCGCTCCCCGGCGCCGGGCACGCACAGCAGATGCAGTACTATCGCGCGTTGAGCGAAACCGCGGGGATTCCCGTGATCCTCTACTATATGCCGCAGCCGGGCGTGAGTTTTTCGCTGGGTGAAGTGCTCGAAACGCTGACGGTACCGGGCGTGACCGGCATCAAATCCTCGACCAACGACTTTTTCTTTACCCAACAGCTCATCGCGGAAAAGCCGCAAGGCTGCGCGGTATTTAGCGGCAAGGACGAGTACCTCGCTCCCGCCGTGATCCACGGCGCGGACGGCGGAATCGGCATGTGGGCGACGGTGTTTCCCAAGGCCTACGCTGGCATCTACCGCGCGGCAAAGGCGGGAGACTACAAGCGCGCGTTTGCGCTGCAGGGTGACCTCAACGCGCTGTGCGTGATCGTCATGCGGCGGGGGCTTTTACAGAGCTTTGCGTGCATCCTGCACGAAATGGGTCTGCACGATCGGGTGTTTCGCGCCCCAGCGCCGCAGTATGACGCGGTGTTTGCGAGCGCGTTTCTTGCGGAGGCAAGGCCGCTCATCGAGCGTCTCCGCGCGGTCGAACTCAACTAAGAAGGGAATGAACGAGTGATGAATCGAATTCCGAAAACCGAGATTTCCGTGTCCCCGGTCACGCTGGGAACGATGACGTTTGGCTCTCCCGTCGCATTTGACGACGCGGTGAAGCTCACGCAATACGCGCTTTCGCGCGGTATCAACCACATCGACACCGCAAATATGTACGAGGGTTATAATCGCGTTGCGGGCAGCGCGGGTGGGGTTGCCGAGGAGATCGTAGGTGCCGCCATCCGCGGCATCGCGCGCGGCAGCGTGATCGTCTCCACCAAGGTCGGCATGAAGGTCGGCAACGAACCGGAGGACGAGGGCACCAGCGCGAAGGCGGTTGAAAAGCAGCTGGATGCGAGCCTGAAGCGCCTCAAAACGGACTATATCGATCTATATTATCTGCATCGCTTTGACGGCAGTGTTTCGCAGGAGGAGATTCTCCGCGCGCTGCAAAAAGCGGTGTTTGCGGGCAAGATTCGCTACTATGGTGTGAGCAACTACTCGGCGGAGCAGCTCCGCGCGCTTTTGACCGCCGCGGACGAGCTGAATCTCCCGCGCCCCGTGGTCTGCCAACCGCCGCTGAGTATGCTCAAGCAGGACGCGCTGACGGAGCTGGTTCCCCTCTGCGCTGCAGAGGACATCGCCGTGATTCCGTACCAAATCTATCAGGGTGGCTTGCTCACGGGCAAATACAAGCGCGGCATGGAGCCGCCGAAGGGCTCCCGCGCGGAGGAAAAGCCCGCTTGGCTGGCCTCGCCGGACGACACGCTCTATGATAAACTTGAGGCAATCGAATCCGCCGCTAAAGCGCGCGGTATTTCGATGAGCGCCTATGCCCTGCGCTGGACGCTGGAGCAGCCCGCCGTGGTCTCCGCCATCGTCGGCGTCAAGAGCGAGAAACAGATCGACGACGCAGTTGCCGCGGTCGGCTGAACGCGAAAGAAGAGGAGAACTGCCATGAAGAGGGTCACCTATCAGGACGCGCTCAAGGGTTTTCGCGATGTTGGAATCGAGGCGGGGGACACCGTTCTGCTGCAATCCGCCATGCGCCCGTTTGGACTTGTGGAAGGCGCGGGCAAGACCATCGGCGAGGCGCTGTTTGAAGCGCTGGGCAAAGACGCGGGTACGCTGGTCGCTCCGGCGTTCTGCTTCATCCACGAGGTGCAGGAGCACCCCGTGATCGATCCCGTCAACGATAAATCCGAGATGGGTGCCATCAGCGAGGCCATTCGCCATTTTCCGGGCGCGAAACGCAGCATCGCCTACCGTCACAGCTTCTCCGCCGTCGGCAAACACGCGGAGTTGATCACATCTGTCGATCCCGCGATCTCCGTGTTCGACCTGAGAAGCGCGTTTGGCAAGATGCTCGCGCTGGATACCAAGGTCGTGCTCGCGGGCGTGACCTATGTCAACTCCACGAGCCATCACTTCGGCCAATACCTCGCGCAGGTGCCGGATCGGCACACGATCGAGCGGCAAGTCACCCTCCGCCACGCGGACGGCACACTCGAAGAGCGCATGATGATGGACTATCAGCCGAGACCCACGACAACGGGGGATTATTACGAGTTTCCGTATGATTTCAACAAGCTCGGGCTCTGGCTGGAGCAGGCGGGCAAAGTCAAGATCTCGACCATCGGCAACGCGGTGATCCGCTCGTTCCGCATGCGGGATCTGATTGACCTCGTGCTGACGAAATACCCCGTCGACCAGTGGATTTTCTTTCAGGATGCGGAGCCCGTCGATCTGCCGTTTGGCAAGAATGCCACGCGGGACTATGTGGACGAAGCGGGCCGCGAGGACACCGCGATCTGGGCTGTGGTCGATCCGGATGCGATCTGTGATCGCAGCAAACAGTGAGTCTAATTCAAAAAACTTAGGATACCAATCAGACCCAGACGATGATAAAATTCGTTTGGGCCAATCCCGTTATAAGGAGAAAAGTACATGAAAATTGTCGTTTTAGATGGCTTTACGTTAAATCCCGGCGACCTGAGCTGGAGCGCGTTGGAAGCGCTCGGTTCGGTTACGGTATACGACCGCACGGCGAAGGAGGACATCGTCTCCCGCATCGGAGACGCGGACGCGATCCTAACCAACAAAACGCCGATCACGGCGGAAACGCTCGCAAGCTGCCCGAGCGTGAAATACATCGGCGTGCTGGCGACGGGCTATAACGTCGTGGACACACTTGCCGCCAAAGAGCGCGGCATCCCCGTTTGCAACATTCCCACCTACGGCACCGCAGCCGTGGGACAGTTTGCCATCGCGATGCTGCTGGAGATCTGCCACCATGTGGCGCACCACAGCGACGCAGTACACGCGGGTCACTGGAGCAGCAACGTCGACTGGTGCTTCTGGGACTATCCGCTCATCGAGCTGGAGTGCAAGACCATTGGAATCATCGGCTTTGGCCGCATCGGCCAGCGCACGGGCGAGATCGCCAAAGCGCTCGGCATGCGTGTGCTGGCTTATGACGCGTATCAAAACGATGCGGGCAGAGCCATTGGCAGCTACGTCGACCTCGACACGCTGCTCAAGGAATCCGACGTGATCAGCCTGCATTGCCCGCTGTTTCCTGAGACGAAGGGGATCGTCAACGCCGCATCCATCGCGAAGATGAAGGACGGCGTGATCCTGCTCAACAACAGCCGTGGTCCCTTGATCGTGGAGCAGGATTTGGCGCACGCACTCAACAGCGGCAAGGTGTTTGCGGCGGGGCTGGATGTGGTCAGCGAGGAGCCGATCCGCGCGGATAACCCGCTGCTCTCCGCGAAAAACTGCATCATCACGCCACACATTAGCTGGGCGCCAAAGGAGAGCCGCCAGCGCCTGATGGACGCCGCGGTCTCGAATCTCGCCGCATGGAGCACGGGAAAGGCACAAAACGTGGTGAACCCGTGACAGACGCTCGCTCGATCAAACTAAAAGGCGTACTGTTTTCCGTGCTCTCCGCCGTGATCTTCGGCACGTCGCCCATCTTCTTTAAAACGATTGCCGCAACGGGGATCAATACCACCACGCAGGTGGTGCTGCGCTCCCTTGTCACGATGGCGCTTGCCGCCGTTCTTGCGGGCATCAAGAAGCAGCCGATTTTGCTCAAAGGCCGGTTGCTCGTGGATGCGCTGATGGCGTTTGTCGCGGGGCAGGGGCTTACCGCGATCTTGCTTAACTCGTCCTATACCTACTTGCCAGCTGGCATGTCTACGTCGCTGCACTTCGTGTACCCGTCCGTCGTGATGCTCGCGTGCGTGCTGCTCTTTCGGGAGAA
>JBDKRF010000272.1:0-2055 GCA_039683525.1 Clostridiaceae bacterium | reverse complement strand
CTCCGCTCGGGCGCACGCAAGAGCTCATGAACTACATGTATAACACGGCGTTTACCAACTTTGATTTTTCCTATGCAGCCGCGCAGTCGGTGATGATGGGCGTCATCATATTCGCGCTGTCGTTTCTACAGCGGAAGCTTGCGAAAGAGACGGTGAACTGATATGAAAGCACAACGAACGAAAAGCTCCCGTAGAACCGCGGGGCAGCTGCCCGTCTATCTCGGACTGTGCCTGTTTTCCGCCGTCGCGCTGTTGCCGTTTCTCTACATGCTGGCAACGGCGATGACGCCGCATTCGTTTTCGATGCCGTATCCACCGATCTTGATTCCGAAGAGCCTCTATCTGGAAAACTTTGTGATCGCGTGGCAGTCGAATCACTTTGGCGCATATTTTCTCAACAGCGTCATGGTTTCCCTGATCGCAACGGCGCTGATCGTGGTGATCTCAACCATGTCCGCGTATGGCTTTGCGCGGATGCAGTTTCCGGGTAGAGAGTTTTTCTTTAACCTGTTTCTGTTTAGCATGATGGTGCCTCCCATCACGAACCTCGTCGCCCAGTTTACGCTCATGCAGTCGCTCAAACTGGTCGATAACTTTTGGGGACTCGTCATCATCTATACCGGAACAGGAATCGCGGCGAACACCTATTTTCTGCGCAACTTCTTCTTGAGCTTTCCGCGCGAGCTGGAGGAAGCGATGACCGTGGACGGCGGCGGCAGGTTTACGATCTACTGGCACCTGATTCTGCCGCTGAGCAAGCCCGCAATTGCGACCTTCGGTATCCTCGCGTTTTCCAATGTCTGGGACGAGTTCCTGCTTGCGCTGACTTTGATCAAGTCGCCGCAAAACAGAACGTTGCCCATCGCGATCAAACTCTTTGAAGGGCAGCACGTCAGCGACTGGAGCCTGATCTTTGCCGCGTCGCTGATTGCGGTCGTTCCGATTCTATTGATTTATATTGTGTTTCAGAAGTATCTGATCAAGGGCGGAGCGCTTGACGGAACTTTGAAGGAATAGGCAGGTACTCTTTGATCAATAATTCTCACGTCACTCATCTTGCGCTTGCTCCCTGGCAGGTACTGGAGCCGGATCGAACGCTGCGGCTGGTGCTGCGCGCGGTAAAAGGGCTGATTCAGCGCGTGGAATGCGCCAGTTGCGATCCCTGCGACACCGAACTGGATGCGGATGGGGCAACGCTGCCGCACTTGGTAGCAATCGAAGTTCCGTTGGAATATATCGATTCCGAATTTGAATATTACGTGCTCAAAAAGCGCTTGGATACGCACAAATTACGCTATCATTTTGTACTGTATACGCGCGAGGGCGTGTTTGCGCTGGATGAGCGCGGCATCACGCAATCGTTTGACGAGCGCTGCATCCGCCCGTTTTTTGTTAGCTTTGTGTTTGATGGTTCTCCGCAAGCCTCGCCCGCATGGGCGAAAGACATGGTTTGGTATCAGATCTTTCCGGATCGGTTTCGCTGCAGCGCAGGCATGACAGGTTGGGAAAGCGGGCCGATGACGGATCGCGACGCCTTCTTCGGCGGAGACCTGAGGGGCATTCAAGCCGCGATTCCGTACTTAAAACAGCTTGGCGTGACCGGCATTTACCTCAACCCCGTCTTCACGGCGGGCAGCGTACACCGCTATGATACGATTGACTACCTCGCGATCGATCCCAAACTCGGCACAGAGGAGGATTTCGTCAACCTTTGTGATGCGCTGCATGAAAACGGCATGCGCATCATGCTCGACGGGGTCTTCAACCACGGGTCGTGGAAGTCGAAGGAGTTTCTGGACGTTGTACAGAATCTGGAAGCTTCGCCGTACTATGACTGGTTCAAAATTACCGACGCGGCATCGCTGCAACCGTTTGTTTCCGGCGATCATGCCGGGCGCTCACCTTATAATACCTTCGCGTTTGCGCCGGATATGCCGAAATGGAACACGCAGAATCCTGCGGTGGCGGAGCATATGATTCGCGCCGCGGAGGAGTGGACGCGCCGTTGCGGCGTAGACGCCTGGAGATTGGATGTGCCGGACGAGATTCATCCTT